>CAXTFX010000073.1:0-11205 GCA_964243185.1 uncultured Chthoniobacterales bacterium | reverse complement strand
TGGACCAGGGCCGCGTGCTCGTCACGGCCGAGCTCGTCGCCAACTACAACTACATTGACCTCGAAAAGGCCGAGAGCGGCGAGAAGACCCAGGCCAAGGTCCTGTGCGTGGATTACGAGGCTAACCTCGCCCTCCTCGCCCCGGCGGATGAGTCCGGGAAGGACTTCCTCACCGGCCTCAAACCCCTGGAGGTCGCCACGGACGCCGTGGTCGGGGACCGCGTCAACGTCCTGCAACTGGAGAGCAACGACGCGCTGGTCTCCACGCCCGGCCCCATCACCACCGTGGAGGTCGGCCGCTACCAGTTGGAGAACACGCGCTTTCTCCTCTACAAGATCTCGCTGCCGCTCCAGTTCCGCGAGGGCTCCTTCACCACGCCCGTCATTGACAAAGCCGGTCGTTTGACCGGGCTGCTCATGCGCTACGACCCCCGCGGCCAGACCCTGGACGTGCTGCCCGGCCCCGTCATCGCGCACTTCCTCCGGGATTTCGCGGACCACGGGGAGGACGGCGCGCGCTACGCCGGGTTCCCCGCGGCTGGCCTGGAGTATTCCCCCACCCGCGACCCGCAGCTCCGCGCCTACGCCAAGCTGCCGCCCGAGGCGAACAACCGCGGCATCTACCTCACCAGCGTGGACCCCCGCGGCCCCGCCGCCGCGGCCGGCCTCAAACCCGGCGACGTGGTCCTCGAGATCGGCGGTCAGCCCATTGACCAGGACGGCAACACCCTCGAGCCGCTCTACGGCCGCATTTCCCTCAGCCACCTGTTGACCACCAAGTCCTTCAGCGGTCAGACGCTGCCTGTGCGCTTCTCGCGCGATGGAGCCGAGCAGGGCGCCAACCTCGTCCTGGCGCACCGTTCCCCGGAGGACTACGTCAGCCAGCCCTACCTCATCGGCCGTCCCCCGCGCTACGTGGTCGCGGGCGGCCTGATCTTCGAGGAACTTTCCCGCCAATACCTCAAGGAGTGGGGCGGCGACTGGCAGAAGCAGGCCCCCCAACGGCTCGTTTACCTGGACCGCTACCAGCAGGCGGGGGCGGGCAAGGACGGCCGCCGCCGGGTCGTGGTGTTGAGCCAGGTGCTCCCCGCCGCCAGCAACGTCGGCTACGAGGATCTGTCCTACCTCATCGTCAAGGGGATCAACGGCCAGCCGCTCGTCAGCCTTGATGACGTGCCGCGGCTGCTCGCCGGGGTGCCCGCCGGGGGTTTTCACCGCATTGAGTTCGAGGATTTCCCGCACGAGATTTACCTCGACGCGGCCCACCTCACCGAGGAGGGAGAGAAGATCGGCCAAGCCTACGGCCTGCCCGCCCTCAGCCGGTTGGAGTGAAGATGGGACGAAACGGCCGGTGTCACCATGCGTCGCTCGGGCGTCAACCTTCTGCTGCCGGTGGCAAATCCCCCGGGCTGACGTTATTCCCCCACCCGTCCCGTCGCCATGCGGCGCGCGACTCTGATATTGTCGCCCTCTTCATGTCGAACTCCGCCGCCGCTCCCGCTCGCATCGAAGCCCTCGTGGACGCCCTGCCGTTCATCCAGGAGCATCGCGGCACTCTGTTCGTCATCAAATACGGGGGCAGCGCGATGGAGGACGAGCACCTCGTCGAGCGCACCCTGCGGGACGTGGTGTTCCTGGAGGCCGTCGGCGTGCGCCCGGTGATCGTCCACGGCGGCGGCAAGCTCATCACCGACCGGATGCGCGCCGCCGGGATGAAGGCCCAGTTCATCAACGGCCTGCGCGTGACCGACGCCGCCAGCATCCGCCTGGTCGAGGAATCGCTCGACGGCGTGACCAACCCGATGATCGTCGCCAAGCTGCGCGAGTTCGGCGGCCGGGCTGAGGGCCTGAGCGGGAAAACGGTCGTGCGCGCCCGCCGGCTCGGCCCCCAGCGCGAGGGCAAGGGCCAGAGCGGCAAGGACGTGGACGTCGGCTTCGTCGGCGAGGTCGTGGGCGTGGACGCGGGCGCCGTGCGCCGGCTGGTCGGCGAGGGCGTCATCCCGGTGGTTTCCCCGCTCGGGCGCGACGAGGCGACGGGTGACACGCTCAACGTCAACGCCGACCTCGCCGCCGCCGCTCTCGCCGCGGAGCTGAACGCCGCCAAGCTGATCTTTCTCTCCGACGTGCCCGGCCTGATGCGCGACCCGAGCCAGCGCGATTCGCTGATCCCCTCGGTCACCAGCGCGCAGATCGCCAAGCTGCTGGCGGACGAGATCATCACCGGCGGCATGATCCCAAAGGTGCGGAGCGCCGTGGACGCCCTCGGCCGCGGCGTCGGCCGGGTGCACTTCACCGACGGCCGGGTGGCGCACGCCCTGTTGCGGGAGGTGTTCAGCAACCACGGCGTGGGCACGGAGATCGTGCCGTGAACCACCCTCCCACCGCTCAGGCGGTGGGGAACGGATTGCGGTCCGCGAAGGCGTTGGCCTGGTGCCAGTAGGGATAGATTTTGGTCGTCGCGCTCGCGGCGTCCAGCTTGGCGACCTGCTCCGGCGTGAGGTTCCACCCGACGGCGCCGAGGTTCTGCCGGAGCTGCTCCTCGTTGCGGGCGCCGACGATGACGTTGGCGACGGTGGGCCGTTGCAACAGCCAGTTCAAAGCGATCTGCGGGACGGTTTTCCCCGTCTCCTTGGCCACGTCGTCCAGGGCGTCCACCACCCGGTAAACGTGCTCATCGCCCACCGGCGGCCCGGCGTCGGCGGTGACGTGCAGGCGGCTGGTTTCCGGCAGGGGCTGGCCGCGGCGGATTTTGCCCGTCAACCGGCCCCAGCCCAAGGGGCTCCAGACGACGGCGCCGACGCGCTGGTCGAGCGCCAACGGCATCAATTCCCACTCGTATTCCCGCCCGATGAGCGAGTAATACGCCTGGTGGGCGACGTAGCGGGCCAGGTTGTGCCGCTCCGAGTAGGCCAGGCTCTTCATCAGGTGCCAGCCGGAAAAGTTCGAGCAGCCGACGTAGCGCACCTTGCCGGCGCGCACGAGGTCGTCCAGGGCGTTGAGCGTTTCCTCCACGGGCGTCACGGCGTCGAAGCCGTGCATCTGGTAGAGGTCAATGTAGTCCGTGCCCAGCCGGCGCAGGGCCGCCTCGCACGACCGGACGAGATGGTGGCGGGAGGAGCCGAGGTCGTTCTCCCCCGGCCCCATGCGGAAGGTAGCCTTGGTGGAGATGAGCACCTGGTCGCGCCGGCCCTTGACGGCTTGGCCCAGGATTTCCTCGGCCATGCCCTGCGAGTAAACGTCCGCGGAGTCGAACATATTCAGCCCCGCCTCCAGGCAGATGTCCACCAGCCGCGTGGCCTCGGCGACGTCGCTCTGGCCCCAGGCTTTGAAGAACTCACCGCCCCCGCCGAACGTGCCGGTGCCAAAGCTCAGGACGGGGACCTTGAGGCCGGAGTAGCCGATTTGTCGAAATTCCATGTGGGAGGAAAAGGTTGGGGGCAAACGGCCGCGGGGTGCCGCCGTCGTTCACGTTGATTCGCGGCTCGCGGCCCGGTGGTCCGCCGCAAGTCGGAATTCCAGTCCGTCAATCAACGCCAGCCAGCTCGCCTCGATGATGTTGTAGCTCACCCCGACCGTGCTCCAGGTGTCCGCGCCGTCGCCGGAAACGATCAGCACGCGCGTCTTGGCCGCCGTGGCGAGGTGGGAGTCAATGATGCGGACCTTGTAGTCCTGAAGCTGGATGCGATCTATTTCCGGGTAGAACGGGCGCAACGCCTTACGCAGGGCGGCGTCCAGCGCGTTCACCGGGCCGTCCCCCTCGGCCACCGTGTATTCGGGGCGGCCGTTCACCCGGAGCTTCACCGTGGCCTCGCACGTTTCGTAGGAACCGTTGCCGGCGCGGCGGAACGAGCAGTGGTATTCCTGCAACTCGAACAAGGGGGAGTGCCTTCCCAGGTGCTTGCGGACGAGCAGCTCGAAGCTCGCTTCGGCCGCCTCGTATTCGTAACCCTCGGACTCCCGGCGCTTGATCTCCTCCAGGATGGCGCGCACCTCGGGGCCGCCCTTTTGCAGCTCGAAACCGGCCGCGTGCGCCTTCGCCAGCACGTTGCTCTGGCCGCTCAACTCGGAAACCAGGATGTGCTGGCGGTTGCCCACGGCCGCCGGGTCCATGTGCTCGTAGGCGGCGGAGAACTTCTGGACGGCGTGGACGTGCAGCCCGCCCTTGTGCGCGAAGGCCGAGCGGCCGACGAACGGCGCGCGGGGATCGTGCGCCACGTTGGCGAGCTCGTCCACGAAGTCCGCCAGCTCCGCCAGCCGGGACAGGTCGGGGACGACGTGCAGGCCCATCTTCGCCTGCAAGCACGGGATGACCGTGACCAAATTGCAGTTCCCCGTGCGCTCGCCGTAGCCGTTGACCGTGCCCTGCACCTGCACGGCCCCGGCGCGGACGGCCGCCAGGGCGTTGGCCACCCCGAGGCCGCAGTCGTTGTGCGTGTGGATGCCTACGGGCGCGTCGGCCCCGAGGGCGTCGCGCACGGCCCGGGTGATCTCCTCGACCTCGGGCGGCAGACAGCCCCCGAGCGTGTCGCAGAGCACCAGCAGATCGGCGCCGGCCGCGCGGGCGGCGCGCAGGGTTTCCAGGGCGTAGGCCGGGTCTTCCTTGTAACCGTCAAAAAAGATCTCCGCGTCGTGAAACACCTCGCGGCCGTGGCCTTTGAGGTATCGCACCGTGTCGCCGATCATGGCGAGGTTCTCCTCCGCCGTGACGTTGAGCACGGCCGTCACGTGCAGCCGGGAAGCCTTGGCCACGAGCGTGATGACGGGCGTTTCCGCCTCCAACAGCAACCGGACCTGGGCGTCGTTCTCGGCCGCGACACCCCCGCGACGGGTTGCGCCGAAGGCGGCGAGCTTCGCGCGGCGCAGCGGGTGCCGCCGCGCCTCGACGAAGAAGGCGGCGTCCTTCGGGTTGGACCCCGGCCAGCCGCCCTCCACGTAGTGCATCCCGAAGTCGTCCAGCCGCTGGGCGACCCGCAGCTTGTCCAGGACGGAAAACGAAATCCCCTCCCCCTGGGAGCCGTCGCGCAGGGTGGTGTCGTAGAGGGAAACGGCGGGCGGGGGCATGGGTCGTCGGCGCTTGCGCGGGCGGCAAGGCTAACGACGGCGGAGCGCCCGCGCGAGCGAAAAAGCCCGCGCACCGGTCGGCTAACCGACGGCCCTCCGACGCGCTGATGAAACTCAGGGACGCCCCGCGGCGAGGGCCTGGCTCATGGCTTTCCGGGCGCGCTCGGGACCGAGGATGCGCGTGAGCAGCGGCATCCGGTTCTCGGGCCGGACGCGGCTGAGGTCCAGAATGTAACGGGGGGACTTCAGGCGGGTCGGTTGCACGGGAAGGGGCTGGTCGAACGCCCGCAAGCCACTCGGGCTAAGACCCGCGCTCAGGTCCGCCAGGGTGTAGAAGCTCACCGGCAACGCCGTGTTCGCCGAGCTGCCGTAAACCTCGAAGGTTTGCTTGAGGAGCGACCCGGACACAAAGCGTGGCCCGTCGGTCGCCGCCAACCCGCCGTAGGCGTCAAAGCCCGACCGGAACCGGCTGCCGGCGAACTGCACCGACGCGGGCAGCACGTCGGTGAGGTTCGGGTTCGAGATGATGAACCGCGTGGGCACGTCGCGGCCGTGCGCCGGACGGGCCAGGGCGCAGGAGGGAACGCCGGCGGCGGCAGCAATGCCGAAAACCGCCAGCGCCAGCCGGGCGAGGGGAACGATGGGACGACGAATTTTCATGGTATGGGACGCTTGAGGTTAACCTCTTTACCGTGTGGCGGCGGGTCGGACGAACCACGCCCGATGGCCGAGCCAATTCGCATCATAACACGCCTGCCCAACCCGATGGAACCCCCGCCCCTTTTCGCCCGCGCCCTCGCCCGCCGTGAACCCCTGCGCGCCGGAAGCGTCCACGGCCCGACCGACGCCCTGCGCCTGCTCGACGGCGCGGGCGACGGCCCGGAGTTCGACGGCCTGACCCTGGACGACTTCGCCGGCCGCTGGCTGGTGTCCACCCCCTCGGAGACCGGGCTGAACGGCGCGGACTGGCTGCGCGCCGCCGCGCCGGGACCGGTTTACTGGAAACAGCTCGACAAGCACGACAAGCGCCCGCCGACCCCCTGGCACGGAGACAGCGTCCCCGAACCGTTCCCCATCACGGAGAACGGTTTGCGCTACGGGGTGGACTTCGCCGCCGGCTACGCGCAGGGCATCTTCCTCGACCAGCGCGACAACCGTTTCACCGTCCGCGAGCGCTGCGCCCGGCTCCGGGCGCCGACCATGCTAAACCTGTTCGCCTACACCTGCGCCTTCTCCGCCGCCGCCGCGGCCGGCGGGGCGCACGTCGTCAGCGTGGACCTTTCCCGCGCCAGCCTGGAGCGGGGGCGGGAGAACTTCCGGCTCAACGGCCTGGACGACACCGCGCACGAATTCATCGCCGGGGACGCGGAGGATTGGCTGCGGCGGTTCACCAGGCGCGGCCGGCATTTCGACCTGATCGTCCTCGACCCCCCGAGCTTCTCCCGCGACCACCGGGGCAAGGTCTTCCGCCTCGGACGCGACCTGCCGGACCTCGTCGGCCTCGCCGCCAAGTTGTTGCCGCCGAAGGGAAACACCGGCGCGCTGCTGGCCTCCACGAACCTGCGGGCGCTGCCCCCCGGTGGCCTGCGCCGGCTGGTGCGCGGCGGGGTCACGGAAGCCGGCTCCTGGTGGACGCGCGAAGCGCCGATGCCGGCGGATTTCACCGGCAAACCCTACCTGCAAACCGTCTGGCTGGAACAGGGCTGAGACCGGCCGCCCGGCGGTGGCGCCGGGGCGGGGAATGTGCTAGGTTGGGGCCGTGAAACCGTCCCACGGAAAACTGGGCCTCGCCGCCCTCGCGCTGCTCCTCACCGCCGGTTGCGCCGCCGCTCCGCCGACCGCCCGCAACGACACCCGGTCCTCCCCCCGTATCGTCACGGACACCTGGGCCACCGAGACGCCCCGCGCCAACGTGGACGTGCGCCAGGACGCCTACGCGAGCAACACGCCGGCGGGCACGCGCAAGCGCCTCATCACCGGCTCGCTCATCCCGCAGGAGGTCAACGTCAACGGTAACAGCGCCGACACGGCCGTCCCTGTCCGCGTTTACGGCCAGGGCGACCTGCGCCGTCACGCCGGGGATACCTCCTCCGCCGCCGGCCTCAGCCGCATTGACCCGGCCATCAGCATCAGCGGCGGCGGCGGTAGCTTCTGACGCCCGCCGACGGCAGGCCGGCTCCGTTCCCTCACCCGTGCGGGGCTGGCGACGGCTCCCCGCGTCCGTTGGCCCCGCCCGTCTCCCGCCACGCGCCCAGCACGAAACAGCCCGCCGCCACGGTGATGCAAGCGTCGGCCACGTTGAAAGTCGGGAACGGGTGCGCGCCGGGGAAGTGCAGGTCGAACTGGAGAAAGTCCACGACGTGCCCGAAGCGCACGCGGTCCGTGAGGTTGCCCAACACGCCGGCCACCAGCAGGCTCAACCCCGTGCGCGTCCACGGGCTGTGCCCGAAGAAACCGAACCGGTAGCCCACGCCCAGCAGGGCCAGCGCCCCGAGGCTCAGGAGCAGGAAGAAGCCGTTGTTGCCGTGCCCGATGCTGAAGGCCGCGCCCGTGTTCGTGGCGAAGGCGAGGTTGAACACGTCCGGCACCACGACCGTCGGCGCGCCGAACTCGTCCAACCGCGTGCGGGCCAGCCATTTCGTCACCTGGTCCAGCGCGAAGAGCGGGAGGGAAACCAGCAGGAGCAACCGCCACGGAAAGGGCGGCCGTGGCGGGGATTTGGCCGTGGAAACGGCGGTGGCAGCGTTACTCATCATCGGATCAGGGCCGTGCCCGCGGCCAACGCGGCCGGAAATTCGGGTCGCTCGCGCAGCGCGGCAAGGGTCAGCAGTTCAGTGGGCGCCGCCCCGGGATGATCGTTCGACGGGGTGATCAGCGGCAGCATCCACCAGCCCACCTCGATCCAGCGGCCGAACTTGAAACCCACGTTTGGATACCACGCCGCGCGCCGGAACCCGAGGCGTTCGTGCAGGGCGATGCTCGGCGCGTTGTCCGCCGTGATGCCTGCGCCCAACTGCCACAGCCCTTGCGTCTTCAGCAAGGCGAACAGCGCCGCGTAGAGCCCCCGCGCCACGCCCCGGCGGAGGTGGTCAGGGTGGACATAGACGGTGACGTTGGCCGCCCAGCGATAGGCCGCGCGGTCGTTGAACGGCGACCCGTAGGCATAGCCGGCGAGCGCGCCGTCGTCGGTTTCGGCGACCAGCCACGGGTAACGGGCCCCGAGGTTGGTCGCGCGCCGGGCCATCTCCGCGGCGTCCGGGGCGGTTTCCTCGAACGAGGCCGTCCCGTGCGTGACGTTTGGCCCGTAGATTGCGGTGATGGCGGGTGCGTCGCGGTTGGGGTCGGCGGGGCGGAGTCGGATGGTCATGCAAGGGTTGAGACAAATATGCGGCGGTAGGTAGGGCGGGTTATCCCTGACCCGCCGCCGTTGGGCATAGTCGGCGCGCTGACCCGCGGCGGGTCAGGGGGATAACCCGCCCTACCCGCCGACAACCTCCTCGCACCGGTCGCACAGCGTCGGGAACCGCGAACTCCGCCCGACCGTCGGCCGGTGGCGCCAACAGCGGTCGCAACGGGCGGCTTCCGTGCGCGTCAGGCTCGCGGCGTCGGCCTCGCCGGCGGTCAGGGAAACCTCGCTGACGATCAGGAACTCGGCCAATTCCGCTTCGCGGCCGGTGAGTGACTCGCGGAACTTCGCGTCCCCTACCGTCAACGTGACGTGAGCCTCCAGGGCGTTGCCAACCCGCTTCTCCTGGCGGGCCTTTTCGATCTCTTGTCCGACGAGTCCGCGGAGCCGGAGTAAATGCTCCATCCCGGCGACGAGCTCCGCGTTGACAAACGTTTCGTCACGCTCCGGGAAGAGTTCCAGATGAACGGAGTCTGGCCGGTTGAAATACCCCCACGCCTCCTCCGCCGTGAACGCACAGATGGGCGCCAGCAAACGACACAGCGCGTCAAACACCGCGTGCATCACCGTCTGCGTCGCGCGGCGGCGCGGGGAGTTTTCCGCGTCGCAATACATCCGGTCCTTGGTGATATCCACATACAGGCTCGAAAGGTCCACGGCGCAGAAACCATTCAGCGTGTGGTAAACCTTGTGGAACTCGAAGGCCGCATACGCTTCGCGGCACGTCCCGATGACTTCCTGCAAGCGGTGCATCACGTAGGCGTCAACCGCCGCGAAATGCTCCGGGCCGACGGCGTCGCGTTCCTGGTCGAAGTCCGCCAGGTTCCCCAACAGAATCCGCAACGTGTTGCGCACGCGCCGGTAAGTGTCGCCCAAGCGGGTGAACATCTCCTCGCCGAACGGCACCTCGTCGGTGAAGAGCACGCTCGCGCACCACAGCCGCACGATGTCGGCGCCGTGCTTGTTGACGTAGCTTTCCGCCGACAACGCACCCTTGGACTTCGAGAGTTTCGAGCCGTCCACGTTGACCACCCAACCGTGCGTCAGGACGTCTTTATAGGGCGCGTGCCCCGTCAACGCGACGCTCGTCACCAGCGACGATTGGAACCACCCGCGGTGCTGGTCCGTCGCCTCCAGGTAAAGGTCGGCCGGCCCGGGATGTTGCATCATCCCTTCGACCACCGCGCGCCAGGAGGTGCCGCTGTCAATCCAAACGTCCAGCGTGTCGTGGCGTCGCGTCACGCCGGCGTCCAGGCCGAGCGCCTCGGCCATCGTCGTGTCGGCCGGGTCGAACCAGAAGTTGGTCCCGTGTTTCTCTACGAGGTCGGCGACCCGGTTGATCCAATCCGCGCGCAAGATGGCCTTGCCCCCCGCGTCGTAGAACACCGGCACCGGCACGCCCCAGGAACGTTGCCGCGAGATGCACCAGTCCGGCCGGGCCTCGACGGTGCCATAGATCCGGTTCCGCCCCCACGCGGGCAGCCAGCGCACGTTGTCAATGGCGCGCAACGCCTCCGGGCGCAGGTCGTCCATGCGGATGAAAAACTGCTCGACGGCGCGGAACACGATGGGCGTCTTCGAGCGCCAGCAGTGCGGGTAGGAGTGGTGGTAGTTGCTCGCGCCGACCAGCACGCCGCGGGCGCGGAGCATCGCCAGAACGTCCGGGTTCGCGTCGAAGACGTATTTCCCGACCAGTTCCGGCACGCCGACCTCCGCCGTGAACCGCCCGGCGTCGTCCACCGGCGAGAGCACGGGCAGGCCGTATTTCCGGCCGACGGCGTAGTCCTCCGCCCCGTGCCCCGGCGCCGTGTGGACCAGGCCCGTGCCGGCGTCCAGCGTGACGTGTTCCCCGAGGATGAGCACGCTGTCCCGTTCCAGGAACGGGTGCCGCGCCGTCCAGTGTTCGAGCTCCCGCCCCAGCCACGACTCGTTGGCCGCTTCCGCCGAGAGCTCCGCGGCGGGCGTCCAGCCGGTTTCCCTGACGAAATGCCCCGTCAGACCGTCCGCGAGCAGGAGCGTTTCGAGTTCGCCGGATTCCGGGTTGCGGTAGGGCCGCGCGGAGTAGCGGAAGGTCGGGTTCACCGTGATGGCGACGTTGGCCGGCAGCGTCCACGGCGTCGTCGTCCAGATCACCACGGACGCGCGCCCGGCCAGCGGCCCGGAAACGAGCGGAAATTTGACGTAGATCGCCGGGTCGTCCCGGTCGTGGTATTCGACTTCCGCTTCGGCCAGCGCCGTTTGCGCGCCGGTGCTCCAGTGCACGGGCTTGAGGCTCTGGTAAACGAGTCCCCGCTCCACGAACCCGGCGAACGCGCGCAAGATCGCCGCCTCGTAACCCGGGTCGAGCGTGCGGTAGGGGTTCGCCCAATCCCCGAGCACGCCCAGCCGCTCGAACTGCGGGGTCATCACGCCGATGAACTTCCGCGCCATCTCCTCCGACCGCCGCCGGACTTCGAGCGCCGACAACCCGCGGGCCTCCTTGACGACCTTGAACTCGATGGGCAGCCCGTGGCAGTCCCACCCGGGCAGGAACGGCGCGCGGAAGCCGGCCATCGTCTTGGATTTGATGACGAAATCCTTGAGGATCTTGTTGAGGGCCGTGCCCATGTGGACGTCCCCGTTGGCGAACGGCGGCCCGTCGTGCAGCAGATAAACCGGGGCGTCGGCGCGGGCGGCCTGGATGCGGCCGTAGAGGTCCGTCTCCCGCCAGCGGGCCAGGGTTTCCGGCTCACGGGTGGT
>CAXTFX010000072.1:0-13301 GCA_964243185.1 uncultured Chthoniobacterales bacterium | reverse complement strand
TAAGGGGAACGAAAATCGCCGAGCGCAGCACGAGGGCGCAAGACCAGGAAAGCGAGGATGCGTTCGAGCGGTTGAGGGCTAATGGCTATATGTGAGCCGGGTTTGTCCGCAGATTATGCAGATTATCACAGATTTTCATGGGGTTGTGGCGGCAAGCTTACCATGAATACGAAAGACCCACTGACTTATGCGATCATCGGGGCAGCGATGGAGGTGCATCGGCGGCTTGGACACGGGTTTTTGGAGGCGGTTTACCAGGAAGCCTTGGCCATTGAGTTGTCCGAGCGGGGAGTTCCGTTTCAGCGTGAGGCGGAGCTGATTGTTCGTTACAAAGGCAAACCCCTTTCCTGTGAATATCGTGCAGACTTCCTTTGCCATGAAGCCATCGTCGTCGAACCCGAGGCGGTCTCGAACATCGTCTCCGCACATCACGCCCAACTCATCAACGAGTTGGAGGCCACCGGCTTTCACATCGGACTGTTGTTAAACTTCGGCGCTCCCGGTTTGGAGCATCGTCGCTCATTCACTCCGACCAACGCGACACTCCCCCCGATTTCCTGACCACCGAATCCGTCCCAGAGGAAGCACCCGCTTACGACTTCGCCCTCTCCCCACCCGTCTTCTTCTGACCCCATAAAAAATCTGCGATAATCTGCGTAATCTGCGGACAAAATAATCGTGCATTCTCCCCCTCAGACCCAGGCCCTCCGCATCGTCATCGTCGGCCACGTTGACCACGGCAAATCCACGCTTGTCGGCCGTTTCCTGCACGACACCGGCGCGCTGCCGGCGGGCAAATTCGAGAGCATCCAGGCGTCCTGCACGCGGCGCGGCGTCCCCTTCGAGTGGGCGTTCCTCATGGACGCCCTCCAGGCCGAGCGCGACCAGAACATCACCATTGACGTTTCCCAGATCGCCTTCCGCACCGCCGCGGGGCGGCCGGGTGTGCTCATTGACGCGCCGGGGCACAAGGAGTTCCTCAAGAACATGATCACCGGCGCCGCCCGCGCCGACGCCGCCCTGCTGCTCATCGCCGCCAACGAAGGGGTGCGCGAGCAATCCCGCCGGCATGGGTATTTACTTAGTTTATTGGGCCTGAAACAGGTCGCCGTGGTCGTCAACAAGATGGACCTCGTGGGCTACGACGAGACCGTTTTCAACGAGATCGAAACCGAATACCGCGCGTTCCTCGCCGGCTTTGGCGTGACGCCGCACGTCTTCATCCCGATCTCAGCGCGGGAAGGCGTGAACGTCGCCACCCGTTCCCCCGACCTGATGCCGTGGTTTGCCTGGCCAACCGTGGCGGAGGTCCTGGACGTTTTCCAACCGCCGCCCCCGGAGGCCGACGGCCCGTTGCGGCTGCCGATCCAGGACGTTTACCGCTTCGACGCCCGCCGCATCCTCGCCGGGCGCGTCGAGAGCGGGACGGTGCGCGTGGGCGACGAACTGGTGTTCTCGCCCTTCAACAAAACGGGCATCGTCGCCTCCATCGAGCGTTGGCCGGACGCGAACGGCTCGCGCCCGCAAAGGGCGTCAGCCGGCGAGAGCGTGGGGATCACGTTGACCGAGCAGATCTTCGTCGAACGCGGTCACGTCGCCAGCCACCTCGCGGACACCCCCATCACGTCCAACCGGGTGCGGGCGAACGTCTTCTGGCTCGGTCGGCAGGACCTCCAATCCGGCGCGCGGCTGCGGCTCAAGCTGGCGACGCAGAACGTGGATTGCGAGGTCGCCTCCATTGACCGCGTGCTCGATGCCTCCCAGGCAACCGTGCGCGAGGGCGCGTCGAGCGTCGCTAAAAACGACGTCGCCGAGGTTACGCTCCAGATGCGGACGCCGCTGGTCATGGACAACCACGACCGGGTCGCCGCGATGGGCAGGTTCGTGCTGCTCGACGGCGTGGACGTGTCGGGCGGCGGCATCCTCTCCGGCGGCACCTACACGGAGCGCACCGCGCCCAAGAGCCTGAACCTGACTTGGAGCCACGGCGAAATCACCACGTCCGAGCGCACCCGACGCAACGGCCACCGCGGCGCCGTCGTGTGGTTAACGGGCCTGTCCGGGTCGGGCAAGAGCACCGTTGCCCGAGCCGTCGAGCACGAGCTATTCTGGCGGGGGATGCACGTTTATGTCCTTGACGGCGACAATATCCGTCACGGGCTGAACTCTAACTTGGGCTTTTCCCCGGAGGACCGCATCGAGAACGTCCGCCGCGTCGCCGAGGTTGCCCGCTTGATGGCCGACACCGGGCTGGTCGTGCTCACGGCGTTCATCTCCCCCTACCGCCAGGACCGTCGCCGGGCGCGGGAGATCGCGCTGGAAGGCGGGTGCGAATTCGTGGAAATCTTCATCAACGCCCCGCTGGAAACCTGCGAGGCGCGCGACCCGAAGAACCTTTACAAAAAGGCCCGCGCCGGTCAGATCAAGGAGTTCACCGGCATTGACGCCCCCTACGAGGCCCCGGAGGACGCGGAGATCGTGCTGCGAACGGGTGAGCAAACGGTGGCCGAGAGCGTTCGTGTCGTGCTCGAAGGGCTGTTGCCGCGCCTGTCCGCCGCGGCCGGGGAGGTCGCCGGACACGGGGAGGGCGTTTGAAAGGTGCCCGCGAAACACGCAAGCCGACACGGAGGTCAAAGCCGACTTTTCTCGATCTTTTCCTCGTTCCGCGTCTTTTCGCGAATCTCTCGGGCAGCAACCCCAGCTTACGCAACCTCTTCTACGGTAGTGGTTCAGCGGCGCTTGTGAAAAATTTCACAAATTCGGCTTGCGGCTGTTGCGGCCCTACGGTTTGATACCGCGCAATCCCCGCGACGGCCCGGCCGCGCAACGTCTGTCCCGCGATTCTCTTGACTTCGCGAGACGCGCTCCCCCGGAAGGCGCCCCGGCGTCGCCCGCCCCCGCGGGAGATTTCATCTTTGTCGCCGTATGATTTCCCTCCCCGCCATATCATCTCCGCTCCTCGCGGCCGAGGAAGCTATCCCGCTGAACGCGGAGGCCATGATGGGACATGGATTCATGGGCGGTTTCATCACCAACTCGCTCATTGTCGCGCTGCTGGTCACGGCGCTGATCGTGTGGGCGGCGCAACGCTCGACGGCGAAGATGGAACTGGTCCCCCGCCGCACCGGCCAAAACATTTTTGAGGCGGTTGTCGAGGGTCTTTACGGCACGTTGGAGGGCATCGTCGGCAAACATATGGTGGGGCGAGCCTTCCCGCTCTTGGCAACGTTTTTCCTGTTCATATTGATTTCCAATCTCGTCGGTCTGATCCCCGGCGTGGGCACCATTGGCTGGGGGCATGGGAACGGGCCGCTCTCCCTGGACGAGATGCACGCCCCGCTCCTGCGACCGGCCAACGCGGACCTGAACCTGACCTTGGCGATGGCGCTGCTGTTCATGGTGTTCTGGCTGATCTGGAGCATCCAAGAAGCGGGCGTGGGAGGATTTTTCTATCATATCTTCGGTCCCAAGGGCGGGTTGAAAGGTGCCCTGGCAATCGCGCTGACGCCGATCTTTTTCTTCGTGGGAGTGATTGAAATTGTTTCCATCGTCTTCCGTCCGGTGTCGCTGTCATTGCGGTTGTTCGGTAATGTTTATGCCGGTGACAATCTGCTCCACACGATGCAGCACCTTGGCGATGGGCTGCCGGCACTCCTGCGCATCGCGATGTCCATCCTGGTGCCGGTTCCATTCTACTTTTTGGAATTGCTCGTCGCTTTCGTGCAAGCGCTCGTTTTCACGCTGCTTTGCGCCGTTTACATCCAACTTTCCACTACTCACGAGGAAAGCCACGGTGACGAGCACGCCCATGATCACGAGCCCGCGGCCGGCGGCAGCAAAGTCGCCGCGGTGCCGGTCCGGGCGCATTGACCTTGCAGCATAGATTTCCCGCCGGGACCATGCCCAACGTGTGGGCGGCGCGGATTAACACCAAACCGCAGAACTTAGCATCCCAATAACTTAGCATGACCATGCATCTCCTCACCTTGATTCCCCTCCTCGCTCAGGCCGCTACGACGGTAGCCGCTGAAGGCGGTAAATCCATCGGGCCGACGATCGCCCTCGCCTTCGCCGGCCTCGGCGGCGCTATCGGCGTTGGTATGGTCGGCGCGAAAGCCGCCGAGGCCGTCGGCCGCAACCCCGGCGCGTTCGGTCAGATCTTGACTATCTCTATTATCGGGATGGCGCTGGCGGAGGCTATCGCCATTTACGCGCTCATTGTGTTCTTCCTCTACAAGTAAGGAACCATTTTCAACCTTCCCACCTGCCGCGGCGCGCGTCGGTGCGTCCGCGGCGACGGTTTTCACCCTTCGCTTTTTCCCTCCTCCGACCATGCACGAAATCCTTCAAACCTTTGGTGTCACTTGGCCGGCGTTTATCGCCCAGCTACTCACCGTGGGCATTGTCTTCTTCGTCTTAAAGACCTACGCATTTGGTCCCATCATCAAAATGCTGGAGGAGCGCCGTCGCCGGATCGAGGAGGGTCAGATCAACGCGGAGAAAATTCGCCACCAACTCGCCGACGCGGAGAATCGTTACCGTGAGTTGTTGGACAAAGCCAACGGTGAGGCCCAGCGCATGATTAACGAAGCCCGCGATAGCGCCCACGCCCTCAGCGAGAAACGCGCGCAGGACGCCGTCACTGAGGCTGAACGAATCGTCGCCCGCGCTCGCGAGGCCACCACGTTGGAACACGACCGCGTCTTGGCCGAACTCAAGCGCGAGGTCGGCCGCCTCGTGATCGAGACGACCGCCAAAGTTTCCGGCAAAGTCCTTAACGAGGATGACCAGCGCCGACTCTCCGAGGAAACTTCCCGTCAGGTTGCCGCCTAACCTGTTTTGTTACGTTGTAGCCCCCGCCATGAAAACCACCAAGGAAGCCCGCCACCTCGGCCGCCAATTCTTGCGGATGTCTTTGCAGGATGGCCGTCCCGACCGCGCCAAGGTGCAGGCCGTGGTTCAGTCCGTCATCAGCCAAAAACCGCGCCATTATGTCGGCGCGTTGGAAACGTTCCAAAATCTCTTGCGTTTAGAGCTCGCCAAGCGTCATGCCCTCATTGAAAGCGCCGTGCCCTTGTCCCCGGCCACGACGGATGCCGTTCTCGCCAATCTCAAACAGAAATACGGCAGCGATCTCACCACCGAATTCAAAGTCAGCCCTGAACTGATTGGTGGGATGCGCGTCAAAATCGGCAGTGACGTTTATGACGGCAGCGTTCGTAACCGCTTGGCCCGTTTGCAGGAACAACTCTGACCCGATTTTTAGACAGGATTAACAGAGCCAGAGAGAATGGGGAAGTTCCATTCACAAAGCCATCCTCCCTTCTGTAAAATTCTGTTCATTCCGCCCAAATTCTTCATCTCTACTTCATGAGCACCATCCTCGAAGACATCGAAACACAGATCGCCAACCTGCACACCACCACGACCAAATCTAACGTTGGCATCGTCCGCGAGGTCGGCGACGGCGTGGCTAAAATCGAGGGTTTGAGCGACGTGATGCTCAACGAGATGATCGAGTTCCCCAACGGGGTGACTGGTCTCGCTTTAAACCTCGAAGAGAACGAGGTCGGCGCCATCTTGCTCGGCGACTATGAAGGCGTCACGGAAGGTTCCGAGGTCAAAACGACAGGCCGCCTCTTGTCCGTTCCCGTCGGCAAGGCCATGCTCGGCCGCGTGGTGAACGCCATCGGACAGCCCATTGACGGCAAGGGGCCGATCAACGCGGAGACCACGTATCCCGTCGAAAAACAGGCGCCGGGTGTGATGAAGCGCAAGTCTGTCTCGCAACCCGTGTTGACGGGCGTGATGGCCATTGACGCGATGATCCCCGTCGGCCGCGGCCAGCGCGAGTTGATCATTGGCGACCGTGCTACCGGCAAGACGGCCGTGGCGATTGACACCATCATCTCCCAGGCCAACGAGAACCGGGCGGCGGAGAAAGCCAACGATGGCACCTACCGCCCGCTCTATTGCATCTACGTCGCCATCGGCCAGAAAAACTCGAACGTAGCCCGGGCCATCGCCATCCTCGAACAGGCCGGTGCGATGCCCTACACCATCATTGTTTCCGCGCCGGCTTCAGATACGGCAGCCAACCAGTTCCTCGCGCCGTATTCCGGCGCCGCGATGGGTGAATGGTTCATGGACCATAACATGGACGCGCTCATCGTTTACGATGACCTTTCCAAGCACGCCGTCGCATACCGTCAGGTCTCCCTGGTGCTCAAGCGCCCTTCTGGCCGCGAGGCGTATCCGGGCGATGTTTTCTATCTCCATAGCCGCCTGCTGGAGCGCGCCGCGCGCGTGTCCGAGGACTACGGCGGCGGCTCATTGACGGCGCTGCCCATCATCGAGACGCAGGCCGGTGACGTTTCGGCTTACATCCCGACGAACGTTATTTCCATCACGGACGGCCAGATTTACCTGGAAACGGATCTATTCAACCAAGGCATCCGCCCGGCGGTGTCGGTCGGTTTATCCGTCAGCCGCGTCGGCTCCGCCGCCCAGATCAAGGCGATGAAACAAGTCGCCGGCAAGATCAAACTCGATCTGGCACAATACCGTGAACTGGCTGCGTTCGCACAATTTGGCAGTGATCTCGACCCCGAAACGAAGAAGCGTCTTGACCGCGGTCAGCGCGTCGTAGAACTGTTTAAGCAGGCCCAATACAGTCCCCTGTCCGTCGAGCAACAGGTGGCAGTGCTTTGGACCATGCAAAATGGTTACCTGGACGACGTGCCCGTGGAAAGGGTCAAAGAGTTTCAAAGCAAATTACTGGAATTTCTTAGCACCCGAAAGGCTGCCGTGCTCGGCACCATTCGTGACAAGAAAGCGCTCGATAAAGAGAATGAGCCGCAGGTCAAGGCGGCGGTGGAAGAGTTCAAAGGCACGTTCCGTTGACTTGGCCCTGTGACGGTAGCCTATGACGCCGAGCGCCATAGCAATGAATTCCCAAACAATTTTCGACGGTCATAGACCGCCGCTACAATTGCCCTCAGATTACTAGCGACAAATTTCATGGCGAACACCCGCGAAATCCGCCGACGCATCAAGTCGGTCAAAAACACCGCCCAGATCACCAAGGCGATGCAGTTGGTGGCGGCGAGCAAAATGCGGCGGGCCCAACAGGCCGCCGTGGCAGGGCGTGAGTATTCCAACCTGCTCAACCGGGTGCTGGTTTCCCTGCGCGAACGCGCCGACGCCTCCGAACACCCGCTGTTGGAAGAGCGCCCGGTGCGCCGGGAACTCGTGCTCGTGATCGCCACCGATAAAGGGCTTTGCGGCGGGTTGAACACCAACCTGCAACGCGAGTCGGTCCTCCACGATCGTGAGGGCGCGGCCCAATACGTCGCCAGCGGGCGCAAGGGCGTTCAATTCCTGGCCCGCGCCAAGCGGGAATTGGTGGCGGATTTTGAGTTGAAAGACTCGCCGACGTTTTTGGAGACCAAGCGCATCTCCAAATTTTGTCTGGAGAGGTTTGTCAGCGGCGAGGTAGACAAAGTCAGCGTGCTCTACACCCGCTTCGTTAACACGCTGAACCAGCAGGCGACACTCCGCACGCTGCTCCCGATCAGCCCGTTTGACCTTCCGAAAGACGAGGATGAGTCCGCAACGGATAAGAAAATCAGCGGTTTCGGCTACATCTTTGAGCCGGACGCGGCGCAGGTGCTCGACGCCATCCTGCCTCAATACGTTCATTACCAAGTCTACCAAATGGTGCTCGATGCCCGCGCCTCCGAGCATTCGGCCCGCATGGTGGCGATGAAAAGCGCCACCGATAACGCGAAGGCCCTCGTGAAAGACCTGACTTTGGAGTATAACAAAGTGCGTCAGGCGGCCATCACCACCGAGTTGTTGGAGATCGCCACCGCGCAGATGATCATTGGTTCTTAGAATTCCACTCTTCGCCACCAGCCCCTAACGCAACTTTATATGGAAAACCCCGTCGCTAACAGCACCCCGAAGCAGTTGGGTAAACTCGTGCGCATCATCGGCCCCGTCGTGGACGTGGATTTCTCGAAGTCGTTCGACGGTCACGTTGACACCAGCAACGGCCACGGCAACGGCAACGATTATCACGAACCGCCGAAGATTTTCGACGCCTTGGAAATCGACTACGAGTTGGACGGGCACAATCACCACGTCGTCTTCGAGGTCCAGCAGCACCTCGGTGAGGGTCTCGTGCGCGCCATCGCCATGTCCTCCACGGAAGGTCTCAAGCGCGGCATGGAAGTGCGGGGCACCGGCGCCGCGATTTCGGTGCCTGTTGGCGAGGGCGTGCTCGGCCGCGTGATGAACGTCATCGGCGAGCCGCAGGATAATTTCGGGCCAATCAACGCGACGAAATATTATCCCATTCACCGCAAGGCGCCGACCCTGATGGACCAAGACACGAAGGCGACGGTGCTCGAGACGGGGATCAAGGTCATTGACCTTATCTGCCCCTTTACCAAGGGAGGAAAAGTCGGCGCGTTCGGCGGCGCGGGTGTCGGCAAGACCGTCGTCATCATGGAATTGATCAATAACATCGCCAAGGCGCACGGCGGTTATTCCGTGTTTGCCGGGGTCGGCGAGCGCACCCGCGAAGGAAACGATCTCTACCACGAGATGTCCGAGTCGGGCGTCATTGACCAGAAGGATATTTCCAAGTCCAAGGTTGCGCTGGTTTATGGCCAGATGAATGAACCGCCCGGGGCGCGGATGCGCGTGGCTCTGTCGGCGCTCTCGATGGCGGAATACTTCCGGGACGAGAAGAACCAGGACGTGCTGTTGTTCATTGACAATATTTTCCGCTTCTCGCAGGCGGGCGCCGAGGTTTCGGCGTTGCTCGGACGCACGCCGTCGGCCGTTGGCTACCAACCGACTCTGGCCGCCGAGATGGGCGACCTCCAGGAGCGCATCACGTCCACGACGAAAGGTTCCATCACCTCGTTCCAAGCGGTCTATGTGCCGGCGGACGATCTGACGGA
Source organism: uncultured Chthoniobacterales bacterium (assembly GCA_964243185.1). Taxonomy (GTDB): domain Bacteria; phylum Verrucomicrobiota; class Verrucomicrobiia; order Chthoniobacterales; family SZAS-18; genus CAXTFX01. The sequence continues at coordinate 4,329 of CAXTFX010000072.1, read as the reverse complement.
CCCGGCGCCGGCAAACACGTTCGCGCACTTGGATTCGACCATCGTGCTGGAACGCTCCATCGCGGAGTTGGGCATTTACCCGGCGGTCGACCCGCTGGCCTCCACCTCCAAGGCGCTCGCGGCCGATGTGGTCGGCGAGGAGCACTACGCGGTGGCCCGCGGCGTGCAGCGCGTGTTGCAGCGCTACAAAGATTTGCAGGATATTATTGCCATTTTGGGCATGGACGAACTCTCACCGGATGACAAGCAGACCGTTTTCCGCGCGCGCAAAATTCAGCGATTCCTTTCACAGCCTTTCACCGTGGCCGAGGTTTTCACCGGCACGAAAGGTGAGTTGGTGCCGTTGAAAGAAACCATTCGCGGCTTCAAGGAAATCCTCGACGGCAAGCACGACGATGTGCCGGAGTCGAACTTCTACATGAAGGGCAGCATTGACATGGTGAAGAAGTAAACTTCGCCGCGTCTTGTCAGACAATAAACCCCCATTTTGTCATGCCCCTGCGACTTGAAATTGTCACTCCCGGAGCCAAAACGTTCTCGGAAGATGTGGACATGGTGACCATGCCCGGCGCGGACGGCGAGCTCGGCATCCTGCCGTTGCACGCGCCGTTGATGACGCAACTCAAGCCCGGCTCGCTGCGCGTGCTACGCAACGGGCAGGAGACGCTGCTGGCCATTGGCGAGGGTTTTGCCGAGGTGCTGCCTGACCGTGTTTCCGTCCTGACCGACATGGCCGTGGCCGAGTCGGACATTGACGAGGCGGAGGTCGAGAAGGCCTTGGAACGGGCGGAGGCGGCCCGCAACGACCAGAGTCTCGGGTCCGAGGAGTCGGCCGCCGTCGAGGCGGCCATCGCTAATTCTCTCGCGCAGTTGAATCTCAAGCGACGCCGGCGCAACCTCTAAACGGACGTTCCGCGACGGCTTTCGTCCCATGCGAACTGCCGTCGCCGCCGTTTTTTTCGCTTTTGCGGTTGTGCCCGCCTGCCAGCGCGCGGGGGGCAAGGTGGATTCCGGGGCGTTGCTACAGCGTAAACTTTGGGCGGAGTTTAGCGGTGGCCGGGCGTTGGCGCACGTGGAGGCGCAGGTCGCCTTCGGATCCCGCCCGAGCGGTTCACCAGCGCTGGAACGGACGCGCGAATATTTGGTGAGCCGGCTTCAAGCGGTCGGGTGGACGGTCGAGCGACAGACGTTTACCGACTTGACCCCGCGCGGGCCGGTGGAGTTCACTAACCTGATCGCCCGGTTCAAAGGCGACGATGCGGCTACGCCACGGGCGATCCTTTGCACGCATTACGACACGAAGGTCTTCGACGACTTCCGCTTTGTCGGCGCGAACGACGGCGGCTCGGGCACGGGCGCATTGCTGGAGGCGGCGTTGGTATTGGCAATGGAACCTGATCTCGCGCGATGTTTCGAGCTGGTGTTTTTCGACGGCGAAGAGGCCGTCGGGGAATGGACGTTGACCGATAGCCTCTACGGCAGTCGGCACTACGCGAAGACCCTGCGTGAAACCAAACGTGCCGGGCAATTCCGTTTCGGCATCCTCTGGGATATGATCGGCGACCGGGACTTGGACATCACCCTGCCGCTGGATTCCCCGTCGAAGCTGGTGCGCGGCATCTTCGCAGCCGCCGAGGCCATCGGAAAACGGGAGTCTTTCGGTTTCTTCAAGCGGGGTCCCACGATTGACGACGACCACCGACCGCTCAACGTGGCGGGTATCCCGACCATTGACCTGATTGATTTCGACTTCGCCGCTTGGCACACGGCGGGGGACACGTTGGACAAGGTCAGCGCGGGGAGTTTGCAAACGGTCGGCCGGACGACGTTGCGTTATCTGTGCAGCGAAGAGGCCGCTGCAGAGTTGTCGCGGTGAGCGGGTGGCGGGGGGATGGGGGCAACCGGAGGGGCGTCCTGTTCTTACGGAACCAGCAGCGTCATGCCGGGCCGCAGCTTTTTGGGTGAGCCACCGAGCAGATTATAGTTGGCATCCACGATGTCGTTGGCGCGCGCCTTGTTGCGGTAGAGCTTCACCGCGATTTTTTCCGGGGTGTCGCCGGGGAGAACCTGGTAAGTCTTGCCACTCTTCCGCGCCTTTTCCTGCGCGGCGCGAATGGCGACGGAGACGACGGGGTTGGAGGGCAGGCCCGCGTTGGCGCCGCTGGTGGCCGGCGGGCGGTTGGTCAGCTCGGTTTGCAGGTCGCCGATCTGTTTGCGGAGGACCACGTTCTCTTCCTTGATCTTCAGGGCGTCGCTGCGGGTGAGGAGCGTTCCGTTGCCCAGGCGGGTCGCCAGGGCGGTTTCCACGTTGGCCAAAGCCGTCTTGGCCTCCCGGGCGTGTTTGCCCTCGGGGACGAGGTCGAGGTAACGGTGGTAATGGTAGGCGGCCCCGAGTGAATCGTTGAGCCGTTCGTTGAGCAAGATAGCCAGGCGAAAATGCGTGTCCGCCGTGGCGTCAGTCCCATCCAGTGACGCCTCGTAGGCCGCCGCGGCCCCGCGGTAGTCGCCGGTTTGTTTGCGGGACTCGGCGTTACGTAAATCCCGCTCGCGCTGGCGGGGAGCGAGCAGGCTCTCGGTGCGCTCGCAGCCGGAGAGGGAGTAAAAGCAGAAGGCGGCAGGCAGAAGGCAGAGGGATAGGATTCGGCGCGCGGTCATCCTGACGGGCGCACCCTCTGCCGTTTTGGACTTTTTGTCCTCTGCCTTCATCCTTCCACCTTCATCCTTTCCTCCAGCGCCGCCGAGACCGCGCGCAGGACCTCCAGCCGGGCGTGGCGTTTGGAGTTGCCGGCGACGACCTGCCAGGGCGCGGCGGGGGAGCTCGTGCGGGCGAGCATCTCCTCGGCGGCGGCGTTGTGCACGTCCCATTTTTCCCGGTTGCGCCAGTCCTCGGCGTTGATCTTCCAACGTTTGGCCGGGTCACCCTCCCGGCTCTGGAAGCGGCGGAGCTGCTCGTCCCCGGTGATTTGGAGGTAGAACTTGAGCAGCAGCGTGCCGTCGTCCGTGAGCAGGCGCTCGAACTCACCGATTTCCCGGTAGGCCCGGCGCCACTCCGCCTCCGCGGCGAAGCCCTCCACGCGCTCGACCAGCACGCGGCCATACCAGGAACGATCAAAGACGGCGATGGTGCCGCGTGCGGGCAGCTTCGTCCAGAACCGCCAGAGATAATGCCTCGCCAGCTCCAACTCCGTGGGCTTGCCGATGGAATAGACCCGCACCCCCCGCGGGTCCAGCGGCCCGATCAGCCGCTTGATGGCCCCCCCCTTGCCGGCGGCGTCCGGTCCCTCCAAAACGAGGACCACGGGCAGCCGCACCGATTCGGCCAGGCGGTGCTGGAGGAAGTTGAGGCGGACCTGGAGAGCCCTCAACTCCGCCTTGTAGGCGCTCTCCTCGACCGAGTGATCCTGCGGGAGAGCTTCGAGCCGGACGGGGGGGGCCGCGGGGGTGGGTTCCATGCGGAGGTCAGAGGGGGTAACGGGCTGGTTCCGCTATCGCGCGATGACCTCTTCGACAAGTAAAATCGGGATGCCCTCCCGCACGGGGTAAACCCGCCGGCCGTCCGCCGTGGCGAGGGCCTCGGTCAACGGTGCGGACACGGGTTCGCCGTTGGCGTCGCGCACGGTGCCGGCGGCGATGCGGGCGTTGGCGAAGGCCAGCGCGTCGGCGTCGGCGACGACGAGCGGTTGGCGCGTCTCCGGGCAGACGAGGAGGGCGAGGAGGTCGGACGTAATCATGGGTCAACGCCCTCGGGCATCAATACTTCGCCACGCCCGGGTCCACCTCGTCGCTCCACGCTGTGATGCCCCCGGCGACGTTCTGCAACTTCGTGAATCCGGCCTCGCGCAAGAGCCGCAACGCCTCCGAGCTGCGCCGGCCCGTCTTGCACTGGAGGACGATCTCTTGCGCGGAGTCCAGCTCGCTCAACCGCGCCGGGAGTTGGCCCAGGGGGACCAGCTTCGCGCCGGGGATGTGGGCGATGTCCCACTCATAAGGCTCGCGCACGTCAATCAGCGCGAAGTCCTCCCTGGCGTCCAGTTTACGCCGCAACTCCGCCACGGAAATTTCCGGCACGGGCGCTTCCATCGCCTCCTTCTCGGCGGCTTGAGGCAGCCCGCAGAACACCTCGTAATCAATCAGGTCCGTCACCGTCGGGTGCTCCCCGCAGACGGGGCACCGCGGGTCCCGCCGCAGCTTGAACTCGCGGAACTTCATCTTCAGCGCGTCGAAGTGGAGTAGCCGCCCGATGATGGGTTCGCCGATGCCCATGATGAGCTTGACGGCCTCGATGGCCTGCATCACGCCGACGATCCCCGGCAGGACGCCGAGCACGCC
>CAXTFX010000071.1:0-13325 GCA_964243185.1 uncultured Chthoniobacterales bacterium | reverse complement strand
GGCCCCGGCTCCCCCGCCCTCGCGCCGGCCGGGGCGGAACGGCCGTTGCCCTCGCTCGGCGACCTGCCCGGCGGCTGGCCGGACCTGCTCGCCCCGGGCGTCCGCGCGCGGCTGGAGAAGGCCGTCCTGCCCGTCTATCTCCCGGCCTGCCGCTGGTTCCGCTCGAAGTCCCGGCGCATCGCCGCCGTCGGGATCGCCCGCACCCTGCCGGTGGGCGACGATGGTCCCGACTCCCCGCGTCTGCTCTGGTTGACGGTAAACTACGGCGAGGGGCTGCCGGAAACCTACCTCCTGCCCGCGGCCATCGCCCGCGGCGCCGCGGCCGCGCGGCTCCAGGCGGAGCGCCCGCGCGCCGTGCTCGCCGGGCTGGGCGAGGACGCCGTGCTGTTCGACGCCACGTTCGACCCGGCGTTCCAGTCGGCGCTGCTGCGTTTCATCGCCGGCCGGGGCCGCGTGCGCGGGGAGAACGGCGGGGAACTCCTGGGGGTGCCGGGACGGGCCCTGAAAGGTCTGCTCGACGGCGCGAACCCCGACGCGCTGGCGTCCCACCTCCTGGCCGCGGAGCAGAGCAACAGCGCCGTCCTCTACGAGAACCGCCTGTTCCTGAAGCTCTACCGTCTGTTCTAGGAAGGCGTGAACCCCGACATCGAAGTTACCCGCTTCCTGACCGAGCGCCGGGAGTTTACCCACGTCCCGCCGTTCGCCGGCACCCTGGAGTTCCGCCCCGCGCCGACCTCGGCGCCCGTGGCCAACGGGGGCCGCGAGCCGCAGGTCCTCGCCCTGCTCCAGGGCGCCGTCGCAGCGGAGTCCGACGGCTGGACGCTGACGGTGGACAGCGCCGCGCGCTACTTCGAGCGGGTGCTGGAAGCCCACGCGGACGCCGCCCCGTCCGCCCCCGGGGTGGACCCCGAAGCCCGCCTGTTCGACGCCGACTTCGCCCGGATGCCCGGGGACCTCCAGAGGCTCGTCGGGGCGATCTACCCGGAGCGGGCGGCGTTGTTGGGTCAACGGACCGCGGAGCTCCACCTCGCGCTGGCTTCCGAGGGGACGGACCCGGCCTTCACCCCGGAGCTGTTCAACCTGATGTATCAACGCTCGCTCCTCCAGTCGCTGCACGTCAGCCAGCGCCGGGCGCTCGCCGCCATGCGCCGCGTCCTGCCCCGGTTGGACGAGGACGCGCGCGGGGAGGTCAACGCCCTGCTGGCCCGCGGGGAGGACCTCGCCGCCGTGCCCGCCGCCATCCTACGCGCCGGCCGCACGTTGGAGGCCATGAAGACCCGGGTCCACGGCGACTACCACCTGGGACAGGTGCTCTTCACGGGCAAGGATTTCACGATCATTGACTTCGAGGGCGAGCCGGCGCGGCCGATGGGGGAGCGCAAACTCAAGCGCTGCCCCCTGGTGGACGTCGCCGGGATGGTCCGCTCCTTCCACTACGCCGCGCACGGCGCCCTGCTCCTGGGCAAGGTCAACGCCCTGCCCGACGTCGCCGTCGCGCTGCGGCCGTGGGCGGAGTTGTGGTATCGGCTGGTCGCCGGGAGCTTCCTGCGCGCCTACGTCGCCACCGTCTCCGCCGCGCAACCCGCGTTGGTGCCGGCCGACCCGGCGGACTTCGACGCGCTGCTGCGGGCGTTCCTGCTCGACAAGGCGGTGTATGAGGTCGGCTACGAGCTGAACAACCGCCCCACGTGGCTGCCGATCCCGTTGCGCGGGGTCCGCGAGGTGCTCGGGGGCTGATCCAACGCCCCTCAACGCCCCAGCAGCCCCAGGATGGCCCCCGCCGCGTTCGCGCTGGCGCCGGCCCCGTGGCCGAGTTTGGCCGTGACGGCCGCCATCTCCCACGTCTGGTGCGCGCGGGCCGCCGGGTCCTCCAGCAGCCGCCGCACCTCCGCGGCCATCGCCTCCGGCTGCGCCGCCCCCTGGATGAACTCGCGGGCGATCTCCCGCTCCGCCAACAGGTTCACCATTCCCAGGAAGGGAACGCGCACCACCGCCCGGCCGACCCAATACGTCAGCGGGGCGACGCGATAGACCACCGCGAAGCTCAACCCGCACAGCGCCGCCTCCACCGTCGCCGTCCCCGAGGCCACGAGCCCGACGGAGGCCCGGCGCATGAGGCCGCGTGAACTGCCGGGCGGCAGGACCTCGCAGGCGACGTCCGGGAAACCCGCCGCCAGCAGGCGCAGTTCTTCCGCCCGCTGGTCGCTGGCCGCCGGCGCGGCGAAGCGCAGGGCCGGGCGCTCGCGGCGCAGGCGGCGGGCGGTTGCCAGCAGGACGGGGAAGATTTTTCGCACCTCCCGCCCCCGGCTGCCCGGGAACAGACCGACCAGGACCGGGTCGCGCGGTTCGCCGGCAGCTTCCGCCGTGATCTGCTCCACCAACGGGTGTCCGGCGAAAACCGTGGGCAGGCCGGCGTCCTCGAAGATGCGCTGCTCGAATGGGAAGATGCAGATCATCAAGTCCAGGAGCCGCGCCATCGCCGGAATGCGTCCGCGGTGCCAGGCCCAGACCTGCGGGGAGATGTAGTAAACGATCTTGCCGCCGTAGTTGCGCTCCCGCAGGGCCTTGGCCAGCCGCAGGTTGAAGCCGGGGTAATCAATCAGGACGACGGCGGCCGGGTTCTGCCCGCCGATTTCACCTAACACCCGGCGGAACTGTTGGCGGAACCACCCGTATTTTTTCAGCACTTCCCAGAGGCCAACGACGGCGGCCTCGTCCGTCCAATTCTCCAACGCCCCGCCCGCGACGGCGCGCATCGCCAGCCCGCCGCGTCCGGCGATGCGCGACGCCGGGTCACGCTCGCGCAGGGCGCGGAGCAGGGCGGCCCCGTGCGCGTCTCCGCTCGGCTCGCCGGCGACGAGATAAAGTAGCGGGGCGATCGGCGACGGGACCATCGCGTCGAGGATCGCGCGGTCGTGGTCGTCCGGCTCGGCCCAACGTTCCCCTTGCACCTGGAACATGCGGACCCGGCCGCACTTGACGCAGCGAACCGGCCAGCGCGCCACCAGGCGGTAGAAGGCGGGTCGCTCCCGGAACAATTTAGCCACATACCGACCCCAGGCCGCTTGCCCATTTTCCACGGCCCGGAGGCCCAGCGGCCCGCCGCAACCCGGGCACGCGGCGAGCGCGAGGTCGCGGGCCGTTCGACGCAAAGACCACGCCCCGAGGCTCGCGCCCAGCATTGCCAGGACCAGCAGCGCGATGGGCAACAGCGCCAGCCAACGCAGCGCGCCAAGCACGAACTCCGGCCAATTCGCGAACATGCCCACGCTTACAGCCGTTAACCCCGACCCGCCGCGACCCGCGCGGTGATCTCCAGCGCCAGCTCCAGCGCCGCCGCCGCCTGCGGGCCGGAAACCTTCGGCTGCGCGCCGGGTCCCAGGCGGATGGTCGCCAGGAACGACGCCAGTTCGCGCCGGAGCGGCTCGTCGCGCTCGATCTCCACGGCCTCGCGGGTGATGCCGCCCGCGCCGCGGCGGTAAACCTCCCCGGTCTGCGCGCCGTAGTCGAGCGACAGGTAGGCGTCCTCCTGGAACACGCGGATTTTACGCATTTTTTCCGGTGAGATCCGGCTGGCCGTCACGTTGGCCACGCAGCCGTCGGCGAAGCGCAGCCGGGCATTGGCGATGTCCTCCCCGCGCGAGAGCACGGGCACGCCGACGGCATCCACGCTCTCTACCGGGGCGCGGACGAGGTGGAGGATGATCTCCAGGTCGTGGATCATGAGGTCCAGGACGACGCCGATGTCCGTGCTCCGGTTCGGGTAGGGTGAGAGCCGGTGGGACTCGATGAACCGCGGCCGGGTGAGCAGCGTTTCCAGCGCGCCGAACGCCGGGTTGAACCGCTCGATGTGCCCGACCTGCAACGTGCAGCCGCGGGCGTGGGCCAGCTCGGAGAGCTCGCGGGCCTGGAGCGTGGTTTCGGTGATAGGTTTTTCCACCAGAACGTGCTTCCCGTTCTCCAGGAGGAACTTTCCCACGGAGAAATGGGTAGGCGTCGGCGTGGCCACCGTGGCGGCGTCCACCAGGGCGGTGAATTCTTCCAAGGACGCGGTGGCGAGGGCGCCGAGCGGGGCCGCGACGGCATCGGCCGCGGCGTGGTCCGTGTCGAAGACCGCGGCGAGCCGAACGTCGGAGCCGGCGAGTTCATGGTAAACCCGCGCGTGGCTCTTGCCGATGTGGCCGACGCCGATGACGCCGACGCGGAGGGGAGTTTCCGGGTTCATGGGGACAGGGCATTCGCTCCGAGCAAGGTGATCCGCCGTTGGTTTGCCACCGTTTCCAGGATTTCCTTTTCCAGCAGCAAGGTTTTCCCGGCCTCCACCGCGATGACCCGCACGCCCGCCCCGGCCGCCGCTTCCAGCGTGCGCGGGCCGATGACGGGCACGTCGAAGCGCAAGTCCTGGTCCGGCTTGGAAACCTTCCCCAGCGTCGCCCCGCCCTTCGGCCCGGCCAGCGCGCCGCCGCGCCGGAGGCAGGCGTCCGTGCCCTCGAACGCCTCGACGGCCAGGACGGTGCCGTTTTTCACGACCACGCTCTGGCCGATGTCCAGGGCGGAGGTCTGTTTGGCGACCCGCAGGGCGAAGGCGGCGTCCCGCCGGGCGCGTTTGCCCGGGGCGGGGCCGGCGAAATGGCCGTCCGGGGCGAGGAGGTGTTCCAGGTAGGTGGTCGCGGGCAGGAGCTCGACGCCCACGCCGGCCAGCTCGTCGGCCACGGCCCCGAAGAGGCTCGCCGCGTTGCGCTCCCGCAGGCGGCCCAGGAGGAGTAACGCCCGGAGGTCCGGTCGCAGGTCGAACAGGTTTTTCGGCGCGATCTGCCCCGCCATGATGGCGCGGGGGACGCCGGCCCGTTGGAAGAACCGGAGCAGCCGCCCGAGCTGGCCGACGCGCAGGGCCTCGCTCTCGTCCACCAACGGGAGGAGCGCGGGATCGGTCTCGGGCTCGAACGTCGCCGCCACGATGCGCCCGACCCCCGCGGCCCGCGCCGCCCGGGCCAGCAGGAGCGGGTAGGCGCCGCTGCCAGCGATGATCCCCAACGCCGGCACGGGCGCAGCCGCGGCGGTCACGGTTGCTTCACCCCCAGGGCTTCCAATTGCCGCTGGAGTTCGTCGGCGTCCCCCGGGGTGGCCACGACCACCGCGAGGCCGTCGTCACGTTCCTGGACCACGGCGGCCCAGCGATCGCGGTCGCCGACCAGCGGGCGCCACTGCCCGGCCGGCTCGACGTGCACGCCGAGGTCCGCCGCGCGGAAGACGAACAGCGTCACCCCCGCCTCCCCGCGCAGGGCGACCTGCGCCACCGGGCCGGAACCGGGGGGGCGGAGCACGCGGTAGCCCGCCGCCTCCCGCCCGGCGACCTCCGCGGGCACGGCGTAGGCGTCAAACCCCGTGGCCATGAACAGCTCGTCGCCCAGCCCGCCGCAGGCCGCCCCGTGGGCCGGGCGCATCCGGCCCGTGCGGGCGGAGCTGTTGACCGACGGCGAGGGCAAGGCCCCCTCGAGCACCCTGGCCAACGCCTCGTCGCCCGGGAAGCGCAGCCGGCGTTCGTAGAGCGTCCACCCGCCCCAGGCGAGCAGGAACAGCCCCGCCAGGAGCACGGCGACGAACACCGGCCCGCCCAGGGAGCCGCGCCAGGTGCGCCGGCCGCGGCGCGCCTGCTGCCACCGCTCCGCGGCCCGGTCCGCGAGGTCCGCGGGCGGGGCGAGGGACTGGAGGCGCGCCAGCCAGTCCCGGTCGAACTGCTGCTGGCGCTCGTAATTCCCGCGCAGGGTCGGGTCGTCGCCGAGCCCGCGCAGCGCCGAGTGGAGCCGCGGGTCGCCCGCGGCCGGTTCCGCGTCCCCGGGCCGGCAGCAGGCGAGCAGGGCGGCGTGGGGCTTCCGGGTGCGGGCGGTGGGGGCCGGGGGCGGGCGGGACATGGCAACGGAGGACCGCGCGGATTCTACCCCACGGCCAGGGCTCCGTCGGGCAGCGCTTCCGCCGGCTCCTCCGGCAGCGCCGGCACCCCGAGCAGGGCGCGGGCGCGTTGGAGCAGCGGGCCGAGCTCATCCGGCCGGACGCCGAGCGTCTCCGCCAACTCCAGCCGGCGGAAGGGACCGACGTAGAACAGGGCCAGGGCGGCGCGCTCCGGTTCCGGCAGCGCGGCGAAGGCCGCGGCGGTTCCCTCCGGGGCGAAGCGCGCGCGCCGGGCGAGGCGGCGGCACTGGCCGCGCACCTCCGCGAAGAGCCAGCGGGCGGTCCGCAGCGGGCAGCGGATGTCGCCGGAGCGCGCTGCCGCCCGGTCCAGGGTGGCATCCAATACCGCCGTGGTCGCGGCCGTGTCGCCACCGGTGAGCAGGCAGGCGTAACGGTGCAAGGCGCCGAGGTGCTCGGCGCAGACGGGCGTGGGAAGCTCGGGGGGGCTCACGCGGGGAGAAGTTAGAGCAGGCCCCACGCCGGGCACAAGCCCGGAATTGCGCTCCCGCCGCCCCGGCCGGGCGCGCCGATTGACTTGGCGCCGTTTGCTCCCTAGGATTCTCCCCAATGAGGGCGGTCAGGGAACGCGCGGGGTGGGTTTCCTCCCCTTTTTTCGCGACCGCCTTCGCCCCGACCGCCGCCCGACCGACCCGTGAAAAATATCCTCTTCGTCTGCACGGGAAATTCCTGTCGCTCGCCGATGGCCGAGGCGCTTTTCCGCCAGTTGGTCCGCGAGGCCGGCCACGAGGGGGACTTTCGCGTCGCCTCCGCCGGCCTGTCCGCCCCGCGCGGCCAGGGGCCGACCCCGCTGGCCGTTGAGGCGCTGGCCGAGGAGGGAGTAAACCTCTCCGACCACCGGACCCGGCCCGTCACGGAGGAACTGGTCGAACGCGCCGACACCATCGTGGCCATGACCCGCGGGCACCTGGACACCCTGATGATGCTGTTCCCCGAGGCGGCCGACCGCGCCTACGTCCTGCGCGAGTTCGAGCCGGGCAGCGACGGCTACGACCTCGACTTGCCCGACCCCATCGGGATGCCCCGGTCGGTGTATCAACGCTGCCGCGACGTGATCAAGGGCGCGCTGCCCGGGGTTCTCCACTTCCTGGCCGCCAACCTCCAACCCGCTCCCGGCGGCAAGCGCGCCCTTTCCTCCCGCAAAATGACCGACCCCAAATCTCTCGCCCACGTGGACCCCGCCATCTTCGACGCCATCCGGGCCGAGGAGCACCGGCAGGAGGAGAACATTGAACTCATCGCCTCGGAGAACTTCACCTCCCGCGCCGTGCGCGAGGCCCAGGGCTCCGTCCTGACCAACAAATACGCCGAGGGCTACCCCGGCAAACGCTGGTATGGCGGCTGCGAGCACGTGGACGTGGTGGAAACCCTGGCCATCGAGCGCGCCAAGCGGCTCTTCGGCGCCGAGCACGCCAACGTCCAGCCGCACTCCGGCGCGCAGGCTAACATGGCGGTCTATTTTGCCGCCATCCAGCCCGGCGACAAGATTTTGACGATGGACCTGGCCCACGGCGGCCACCTGACCCACGGCCGCAAGAACAACTTCTCCGGCCGGCTTTACGAGGTGACCCACTACGGCGTCCGCCCGGAGGACGAGCGCATTGACTACGACCAGTTGGCCCGGCAGGCGGAAACGGTCCGCCCGCGGATGATCACCGTCGGGGCCAGCGCGTATTCGAGAACGATCGACTTCGCGCGCATGGGCGAGATCGCCCGGAGCGTCGGCGCGCTGCTCTTCGCGGACATCGCGCACATTTCCGGCCTGATCGCCGGCGGCCAGCACCCGAGTCCCGTCGGCCACGCGGATTTCGTCACCACCACGACCCACAAGACGCTCCGCGGCCCCCGCGGCGGTCTGATCCTGTGCCGGTCGCAGTTCGCCAAGGACATTGACGCCCAGGTCTTTCCCGGCGTGCAGGGCGGCCCGCTGATGCACGTCATCGCCGGCAAGGCCGTGTGCTTCCACGAGGCGCTCCAACCCGCGTTCGCTGACTACCAACGCCAGATCGTGCTCAACGCCAAGGCGCTCGCCGCCCGGCTGTCCAAGAACGGCTACCGCCTCGTGGCCGGGGGCACGGATAACCACCTGCTGATGGTGGACGTGCGCCCGCTGAACATTACCGGCAAGGACGCGCAGGAAACCCTCGATCAGGCCGGCATCACCACCAACAAGAACGCCATCCCCTTCGACACCGTGAGCCCCTTCAAGGGTGGCGGCATCCGCCTGGGCACCCCGGCCGTGACGACGCGCGGGATGCGCGAGGAGGAGATGATGGACATCGCCGACTTCCTCCACGAGGCGCTGACGGCCGGCGGCGACGAGGGCAAAATCGCCAAGGTGCGCGCGGACGTCCGCGCGCTGACCCGGCGTTACCCACTGCCTTGAGGAAAGTTCGCGCGGGCGGTGGCGGCCGGGTGGAGGTTGCGGCACGTTGGTGGACAGAAACAAATCGAAAACGCCATGAACGCGACCACCACCGCGGAAAATCCCCCCGCCCAGGACACGGATGAATACTACAAAGCGGAGATCCGCCGCATGGGCAAAGAGATGGAGCGTCTCTTAGCGGAGATGGAGCAAAGCTGGCGCCGCTGCGAGCGCTTATCGGCATCAACGAATCGGAACCTGGAATCCATCCGGGCAATGCTCGAAAAGCGCACGGTGGCCACGTCCTCCTAAGCTTGGCGCCGACCTATGTGGGGCGACATCTACGGCTGGACGAAATACATCTTATCGCTGGGAGACTTGACCCGGCGCAATCGAGCCGACATCGAAGAGATGCGCGAACAGATTGAACGATTGAGCGAGCAAGTTCGCGAACTCACTTGGAAGGAGCAGCAACGGGAACGTGACGAATCGGTCCACCGTCAGAACCTCCTGCTGCAACTGGAAATCCAACTCCTGAAGTTCGAGCGCCGCCTGCCTCCACCTGCGCCGGGCACGCCCCCTCCACCCAGCTTGGACAAAGATTAATCCGACCCGTGCAAACCGCCGACCAACCCACCTCCACCGCCGGCCCCGGCGACAACCCCCTCCGCGACGCCCAGGCCAGCCGGCCGCAGCCGAAACCGCCGGCCCTCGTCATCTTCGGGGCGACCGGGGACCTGACGCACCGCAAGCTCATCCCGGCGCTCTATAACCTCGCCGCCGACGGGGACTTGCCGCCCGGCACGCAGGTCATCGGCTTCGCCCGGCGCGACAAGCCGGACGAGGCGTTCCGGCAGGAGATGGAGGAGGCCACGCGCAAATTCTCCCGCACGCCCGTCAACGACGAGTTGTGGAAACACTTCGCGCAAAACCTGTCCTACCACCGCAGCGCCTTCGACAACGATGACGGTTACAAAGCGTTGGCCGAACGCCTGGACAAGCTGGACCGGGAGAGCGGCACCGGCGGCCGGCGGCTGTTTTACCTCGCGGCGGGTCCCGAGCAGTTTGAGCCGATCATCTCCCGCCTGAAGAGCAGCGGCCTCAACCAGGCGGGCGACCACGGCGGCCCGGACAGTTACTCGCGCGTCATCGTGGAGAAACCGTTCGGCACCGACCTGGCGAGCGCGCACCATCTCAACGAGATCGTCGCGGGCGCCTTCGACGAGCCGAACACCTTTCGCATTGACCACTTCCTGGGCAAGGAAACGGCGCAGAACATCATGGTGCTGCGGTTCGCCAACTCCATCTTCGAGCCGATCTGGAATTCCCGTTACATTGACCACATCGAGATCACGGCCGCGGAAACCCTGGGCGTCGAAGGCCGCGCCGGCTACTACGAGACCTCCGGGGCCCTGCGGGACATGGTGCAGAACCATCTCATGCAACTCCTGACGCTCGTTTGCATGGAGCCGCCGACGGACCTCGGCGCCGACAGCGTGCGCGACGAGAAGGTCAAGGTCCTGCGTTCCCTGCGTCCCCTGCGCTCGCTGGACGACGTGAAAGCGCACGTCGTCCGCGCCCAATACGCCGCCGGGTCCATCGCCGGCAAGCCCGCGCCGGGCTACCGCGAGGAGGAAAACGTGGCGCCGGCATCGCAGACCGAGACTTTCGTCGCCCTCCGCGTGCTGATTGACAACTGGCGCTGGAGCGGGGTTCCCGTCTATCTGCGCGTCGGCAAGCGGCTGCCCAAGAGCGGCACGGAAATTTCCGTTCACTTCAAGCGGCCCCCCGGCGTGCTCTTCAACACGGGCGACGGCGCCGCGGCCGACACCGGCCGCTCGGCCGACCTGACCTCGAACACGCTGGTCATCCGCATCCAGCCCGACGAGGGGGTCAGCCTGCGCATGAGCAGCAAGCTGCCCGGCACGGCCCTGCGCGTCGAGCCGGTGAAGATGGATTTCCAATACGGCGCCAGCTTCGGCAAGGCCAGCCCCGAGGCCTACGAACGCCTCCTGCTCGACGCCATGACCGGCGACCCGACGCTCTTCGCCCGCCGCGACGAGGTCGAGGAAGCCTGGAACTACGTGGACGCCATCGAAGAAGCCTGGCACGGCGCGACCGAAGGCACCGCGACCGCGACCGGCCAGACCGACCACTCGCCGCCGTTGTGTGAGTATCCGGCCGGCTCGTGGGGGCCGAAGGAGGCGGATGAACTGTGCGCCCGGGACGGGCGGACGTGGCGGCGGTTTTAACCCCCTCGATCCCCACCATGCCCGCCGAACTCGCCCCCTCCGCCCCGCCCGACGAATTCTTCGGCCCCGGCGTGGCCGTGGACATCCCGAAGATTCCCCGGGAGTTGAAAAAACTCTGGCAGGACAGCGCCGGCATCGCCACGCGCGCCTCGCGGCTGAACCTCGTCATCTACTCGGCCGCCGCCCACTCGTTGCGGGAAAACACCGCCGTCGTCCAGGGGGTCGCCCGGGAGCACGCCCACCGCTCCGTCATCATCGCCGCCAAGCCCGACCGCACCGACGGCGGCGACCAGGAGGTCCGCGCGTGGATCAACGCGCACTGCCAGATTTCCAAGACCGGCGCCAAGCAGCGGTGCTCCGAGCAGATCGCCTTCGAGCTCCGCGGCGAGGCGGCGCGGAGCACCACGCTGGTGGAGAGCCTGGTTTTCTCGCACCTCGACAGCGACCTGCCGCTGGACCTCTGGTGGCGCGGCGACCTGCCGACGGAGCCGCCGGGCGACCTCCTGGCCTGGGTGGACCGCCTGCTCGTCCACAGCGGTGAGTGGACCCGGCCGCGGGAAGGGTTCGCCACCCTGCGCGAGCTCCCGGCCTTCCGCCGCCTGCGCACCAGCCTGTGCGACCTGAATTGGACGCGCCTCAACGAGATCCGCGCCGCGCTGGCTAGCTTCTTCGACGCGCCCGACACCGGCCCGGCCGACCTCGCCGCCTTGGACCACGTGGAAATCTGCCACGCCCCCGGCGGCCGGCTGCGGGCCCTGCTCCTGCTCGGCTGGCTGGCCGTGCGGCTCGGCTGGACGCTGCCGTCCGGCCGGGACCCGCTCGCGGCCGGGGAGTGGCGGGGCACCCTCGACAACGGCCGCCACGGTCAGGTGGCCGCGACCTTGCGCGAGTCCCCGGACGGCGCCACCCGGACCACGCTTTGGACGTCCGCCGGGGTCGAGTTCACCGTGACCCGCGCCGCCGGTTCCCCGTTCCACAGCACCTTTACCCGACGCCGGGCCGGGGACGATCCCCGCGCCCAGGTGCTGCTGCCCGCCGGCTCGGATGGGCTCGCCGACCTCGTCAGCGAGGAACTACGCCACTCGGGCCACCACCGCGCGTATCTCCTCGTGATCGAGGCGGTTAGCCCGATGCTATAGTTTACCCGGCGGCACGCGTCCCGACTCTCCCGCGGGGAACGCCCCGGAGGTCCCCTCCCCGGCCGGCCACGACCTTGACCCCGGGCGCCCGCGGCGCAGCCGTCCCCGTCGCCGCACCCCATGACCGCCTTCGAGCTTTCCGCCCGCTTCTTTCTCCAACTCGCCGTCATCCTGCTCGTCTGCCGCGTGGTGGGTTGGATCGGCCGGCGCTTCCTGGGTCAGCCGCAGGTCGTCGGGGAGATGATCGCCGGCGTCGTCCTGGGGCCGTCGCTGTTCGGGGCGCTGTTGCCGACGTGGCAGGCGAGACTGTTCCCGAAGGAGGGCATGAACCCCCTGTTCGTCGCCAGCCAGCTCGGCTTGGCGTTGTATATGTTCCTGGTCGGCGTGGAGTTCAACCCCGGCCTGGTGCGTTCCCGGTTGCGCGGGGCCATCGGGGTGTCGGTCGCGGGGATCGCGGCGCCGTTCACGCTGGGGATCCTCATCGCGCTGACAACCCTGAAGGGCGGCGGGCTGTTCACCCGGGACGTCACGCCCGTGCAGGCCGCCCTGTTCATGGGCGCGGCGATGTCCATCACGGCGTTCCCGATGCTGGCCCGCATCATCCGCGAGCGGAAACTTTCCGGCACCCGGATGGGCGCCCTCGCGCTGGCGGCCGGGGCCACGGACGACGTGGCGGCGTGGGCGGTCCTGGCCGTCGTGCTGGCGACCTTCAAGCACGACCCGAGCATCGCCGGTTGGGCCATCGGCGGCGGGGTGATGTATGTGGCCCTGGTGATTTTCGTTGGGCGCGTGCTCCTGCGCGGGTTGGCCAACGCCAGCGACCGGCGGCCGGAGGACGGCACCCCGATGGTGCTCACCCTGGCGCTGCTGATGCTCGGTTCGTGGTTCACAGACCTGATCGGTCTTTACGCGGTGTTCGGCGCGTTCGTGCTCGGCGCGGCCGTGCCGAAGGGCGGTGCGTTCGCGGAGCGTCTGCGGGCCGGGTTGGAGCCGGTGACGACGTATCTGCTGCTGCCGTCGTTCTTCGTGTTCTCAGGCTTGAACACCAAGCTCGGCCTGGTCAACACGCCCGCGCTGTGGGCGTTGACGTTGGTCATCCTGGCCGCCGCCGTGCTCGGCAAGGGCGGGGCCTGCTACCTCGCCGCGCGCGCCGGCGGCGAGAACCACGCGGAGGCCTTCGGCATCGGCACCCTGATGAACGCGCGGGGGTTGATGGAGCTCATCATCCTCAACATCGGCCTCCAGCGCGGGGTCATCACGCCGACGTTGTTCACCATCATGGTCATCATGGCCGTCGTGACGACGATGATGGCTGGACCGGTCTTCCAGTGGGCCGAGGCCCGGCGGGTGGCAAACGGCCGGCGCACCGCACCGGTGGACGAGATCAGAGAGACGATGACGGCGTGACGCGCGCTGGAGGGGGGCATGCCCTTGCCTCCCCTGGGTTTGCCTCCCAAGACCCCCGCTCTGGCCAGACGGACACCTTGCCGAAACCGGTTTCAGGTTCACCATCCGGCCAGAGGGAGCGGTGGAAAGCAACCGTCAGGGAGGCAAGGGCCTGCCTCCCTCCAGCGTTTCAACGCTCCCCCATCGGGATGAACG
>CAXTFX010000070.1:0-13405 GCA_964243185.1 uncultured Chthoniobacterales bacterium | reverse complement strand
TGCAATCGCACTGCAGAGGCCAGCGGTTCGATTCCGCTCAGCTCCACCAACGCCTAGATTATTTCAATTTCTTCCTTCGTTTCAATATCTTAAGCGAAATGACTTCTGGACTGCGTACCCCATAAAGTACCCGCCTTGCGTACCCCGGACAGGGCCACAGCGACCAGCCTTCCGCATTTCGGCGGCCTCTACTTGGCTCCGGAGATTTTCCGGCCGACCATTCTAGCTGTCGTCAGCGGCACCTCACCGCGCACGTAACCCCACGACACGGTTTCCGCGAAGTCCGCCGCGAGAGCCGAAAGGTCATGCAAGAGGGCGCGTATTGCGGCCCGAAGGTCACCTCCGAACTCCCGCACGACGGCATCCACTTCAGCCGTAGCGGCGTCATCGGCCCACTCCAGCATCGACGGCTTTGATGGGGGCTCATCGGCGAACTCGCTCCAGACACGAAGCGCCCTTGCTAAGCGGCTCTCCGGTGCCCCTTCGGTGTCCCGCGAAGAGGCCTCGCGCCCGATGCTTCCCGATCCACCGCGCATCCTCGTACCAGGCCTCCTTCGCGGTGCTCGTGAGTCGAACACATCGGTTCCGGAGGGTAGTATGAACCGAACGTAAAGGGAACATCGGAGAGGCCTGGGCGGAGCTTGTCCACGCTCTCGTGGAAGGCGAGCTGAGCGCCCAG
The DNA here is from genome assembly GCA_964243185.1 of uncultured Chthoniobacterales bacterium. Taxonomy (GTDB): domain Bacteria; phylum Verrucomicrobiota; class Verrucomicrobiia; order Chthoniobacterales; family SZAS-18; genus CAXTFX01. The sequence goes on along the minus strand of CAXTFX010000070.1, from coordinate 12,726 downwards.
CCATGACCACCACCGCCCTAACCATCCACGTCCACGACGGGGAGGCGGCGCGCATGATCGGACACGAGCGCACCGCCGCCGCGGTCGCCCATCTTGGTCATACAGCCCCGGTTCATACCTCCGAGCGCAACCATGCTGAGGAACGGGCCGCTGTCTCACCGAGAAAGCGGGCCCACTTAGGCTACTGGAGGAAAGACGATGAAAATGCTCAAGGCCGCCTGCATTGCGGGCATCACCGCTGTTGTGCTGTCCGCCACCATCCCCGCAATGGCTCAACCTTTCGGCTATGGCGGCGGCTACGGCTATGGCGGCCCGCGCTTCCGACACGGGGACGGCTACGGCTATGGTTACCGGCACCATGGCCGGTTCGGGTACGGCTACGGTTATGGCGGGCGCTACCATGGCGGCTATGGGCGCGGTTACGGGTACGGTCCGCGCCATCACCGCGGCTTCTTTGATGGTGGTCGCGGGTACTAAGGGTTCCGAGCACCGCCCGCAAAAGGAAATTTTCGAGAGCCCCGGCCCCACGCTGGGGCTCTTGCGTGTCGTGGATTGACCACCTTCGAAACCCACCGCGTCCGCACCGTGGCCGTGAAGGGCGTGCCCTGGTTCATCGCGGCGGACGCCTGCCGAGCCATCGGCCTCGCGCCCAAGAAGGGCAGCTTCCGCCACCACCTGGATAAGCTGGACCCGGACGAGATTACCCTACTGTCCGACAGTGGGGTAAAGCTCCCCGGCACCGGCATGCACCTCGCCAAGCTCGTTTCCGAGCCCGGCCTCTACAAGCTGATCCAGTCCAGCAACAAGCCCGAGGCCAAGCGGTTCGACCGCGAGCGACAGGCGACCCGGCAACAGACCCCGGCGGGGCTGGGGCGCGCCATGTCCACCGTGGCAATGGCACGCAATGGAATATCAAACTCAGCTTTCAGGTGTGGTATTCATACCACTTCATCAACCTGTTGATTTGTTTTGATCAAGCATTCCACCCCTGTAATCGTTCCATCCCTGGAACGTTGTTTCAGTTGACCAAGGAAGTCACGAGAGCGATGCCCATTATCAGGCCGCAAATCACTGCGGCCCTGACGAGGAAGCTACTTCGTGGCTTCAGTTTACGCTTCCACCAACTCCCGCTCCGCCCGCCGTACCCGCTTCCGCGAGTTCGACATCCCGTTCGTTGGCACGCTGGATTTCACGCTCAACGGCACCACGCACGGACGGACGTTCTTCGATCACCTCAGGCACGATTGCGGCTTCCTGGAGCTTTGGGCTGGACCACTCAGGATTGAGTATGGCCCCGATCGGACCCTCAGGCCCACGACAGGGCTCTACCTGTTCGCCCTCGCGGTCGTGGGGTGGACCGAGGGGCACTGGTGGCACCTGCCGTTCTGGCATTAAGGGGAAAAGTGAAGTGACTTCACCTGTCGATAGGTGGCGTCGCTTCACCTTTCGGCTCACCGCGCAGTGGGCGGGTCGAACGCCTCGGCTGGCCGACCCGTCGCAGCCCTAAGCAGGCGCCGTAAAACATCCCGACCCTTGGCCGTCAGGTAAATGTCGTACCCATTCGTGGCAATCCGGCTAGGCACGGAAGCAACCAGCCCATAGCCGGGCTCCCCCTTGCGGTTGACGGTGCTTAGCGCGCCAACGTTTCGTGAAATGGACGCAAGCGAAAGCTTAGTCACGCCGTGCAGTTCGCGTTGAGATGTTCCCGGCTTAGCCGCTATAGCCAAGAGGACGTGAAGGGTTTGGGCTGGGAACACACTATCGATGGTGCGGACAGCAGATACGAAATGCATTATCCGCTGAATATCAGTTCTAAAATCGTCCATGTCAGCCTTTCGATGACCAAAGCCGCGAGGACAAACAGTTCATCGGAACAAATAAGTCAACTATATTCAATATGACCACTTGACGTGGACAGATAGGATGGCGTATAAGCCTGAATACTGACCGCAAGTGCAGGCAAAGCAGAAAAGCTTTCCGCCACTGCGGTAGTAACAGCGACCGAAGCGAGATGCCGATGGCCTGATGGCGCGGCAACTGCGGTCACATGCCTTCACCTCAGCTCCCTTGGCCCATTTGGGAAACGTCGGAGCACGCCTTAGGACAGTAAACATGATAGACCAAAGCTTGTTAGACTTTCTTGAGGCAGAAAATCCTATGTCCCGTGCGTGGCAAGACGCTGCATTTCAAGTTGTAAATAGCATTGTGGCCTTCTTGGAAAAGAAGTCGGAGGAACAACCGTACCTTAGACCAGCGTGGAGAGTAGCATTCCTTCTCTATATGAATGTCATTCATTCGAAAACCTATATTGGCTGCTCATTCGAGGAGTTCGCCGGCATCCTGGAAGTGCTCAATCCGCTTGTTCGCACGGCAATCGGAACACAGCCGGTGGGGTCAGCCTAGCCCCCGCCACACACCCTCAACCACCTTCCGCGCCCCTTCAGCCCCTTCCCGGGGAACGGGGGCGCTCACCCTCAGGAACCCCGTCCATGCCCAACGTCCCCGGCCTCACGCCGATCAATGCCCCTTCCACCCCCGGCATCACGCCCCAGGGCGGCCGAGTGGTCCCCCGCGACACCACTCCGGACCCCCAGCGTCTCACGCCAGTAGCCGCTCCGGTGGACACCTACGCCCGCGTGGCGCAGCCGGACGCCGACAACGCGCTCATGCAGCTCGCCCAGAGCCTCGCCACCATCCACGCGCCGCTCCAGCAGTTCGCCCAGGTGCAGGCCCAGGAGGACCGCGACGAGCTGCCGGGCAAGATCACGGCGGCCCGGCTCACCAGCGCCAGCGACGCTGACTTCCAACAGCGGCTCCGCACCGATCCGGCCCTTTCGGGTCCCCTGGCGCAACGCCTCGGGAACACTCAGCTCGGCATGTCGGTGGCCGAACAGGCCGTCGAGGGTCTTAAGCAGCAGTACCAGACGGGCGGGTTCGACCGGGACCACGGCGACCTGGACGCTTGGATGAACAAGCAAGCCCAGGCGGACTTTGAGGCCCACAAGAGCGACCCTTCGTTCGCCACAGGGTACGGCCAGCGGTTCCTTCAGGCCCGCGAAATGCTCCGCACGGACCTGACCAGGTACCGCACGGACCAGGCCGTCAACGCCCAGAACCAGCAAATCTTTGGGGCCTCGCTGGCCACCGTCAACGGCGCCGCGGATACCTCAGGGGACCCGAGCAAGACCGTAGGGGCCCTGTTGGACCAGTTCCACAGCAACCAGACGTTCCTGCAAAAGCCCCCGGAGGAACAGGCGCGGCTCCAGCTCCAGCTTGTCCAGAACCTCCAGGACAAGATACCGGATGACCCTCGGCGGGCCGCCTTCTACCACCAGGTCATTGGAGGGTTGCTGAACGCGGACCGAACGGGGCCGGACGGGAAGTCCATCGGGTCCCTGCTCAACGACCCCGCGATGGGCGGGAAGGCCGCGGACCTTCTCTCGGCCGCCAACCGCGCCTACCAGACCCAGGACAATTTCGCCCACCGGGACGCTATAACGGACGTTCACGAGCTGGCCGTCTCGGGCGACCCCGACTTCAAGGCCACCCTGGACAAGCAGATCGCGGAGAACCCCAAGCGGTATTCGCAGGAACAGGTGACGAGCCTCCAGCTCGCGCACGACCGCGCCGTGGCGGGGCTCCAGCGGCGTGCAGCGGCCCAGCAGGCCGAGCAGGGGGAGCTGAACGCGCGGGCGAACCTGACCACTCAGGGGCTCCTAATGGCCCAGCAAGGCAACCTCGGGGACATTCAGGACGCCACGATCACGAACGCGAAGGGCAACGATGTGCTGGTCTCCGCCGAAGATCAGATCAAGGCCGTGACCAAGGCCCGGATGGCCCAGATCGACCAATGGGCGCTCCAGCACCCGGACCAGCCCGAGGCGGCCATGAACGCCCGCATCTCATTCTTTGCGCGCAGCACCGGGGCCGTGAATGACCAGTGGCGGCGCAATCTCACGAACGGGCCGCGTGCCGTGGACGTGTCGGTCCTGGCCGGCGGTGGCATCCCTCCCGCGCTTCACGACGCCTACCAGCTCTATCGGCAAATCCAGAGCAAGGCGCCGGGCATCCTGGCGGGGCACACCGACAACAAGTCTCGCGACTTCTACGAGCGCGCCCGCGTCGCCCAGGACGTGCAGCACATGAGCGAACAGCAAGCCCTGTCGCTCGCGGCCCGCGCGTCCACCGACAAGAGCCTCGCGAACGGGGCCGACACCCTCAAGCCGGCCGAGTTCAACAAGCTCGCGGACGGCATCTTCAGCACGTGGACCCCGTTCCACACCGACGTGGACCAAACGCCCAACTACCAGATGGCCCGAGAGGACCTGTACAGGGCCGCGGACAACCTCGTGAAGGGCAACGGCCTATCGCCGGAGGAAGCCGTGAGGCAGGCCGGGGAAACCCTGAAGCACGACTATACGGTCATTAACGGCGTCGCGGTGAAAACGGCGGACAAGCGCATCCCGCCGAACTTCGGGGAGGTCGCGAACCGCTACTTCGACCAGTATTACGAGGCCCATAAGGCCGAGCTGGACCACCTCGGGATCGACCGCGAACACCTGTCCATGGCCCCGATCGGCAACGGGAACGCCTGGCGCGTGGTCATCACGCCCATGATGGCGGACCCCGACATCCCGAACAGCACCATCAGCATCCGAGAAATGCAGCGGGTGAACGAGGAGATCGCCGCGGAGCAGGAGAAGGCGGGTCACGAGGCCATAGCTGCATCGCTGGCGGACGCGCAACGGAGCTTCTACGACCGAACCATGCACCTGAAAGCACAGGTTGATGCAGGCCACGCCCTGAATATCGGAGGCCTGTCATCCCGGCTCATGACGCACGAGACGGCCAAGGGCGAGCTGGCGCAGATGATGGCGAACCCGAACTTCGCGGCCGGCAAGGCCCTGCGGGAGAAGGCTAAGGCCGATGCCATCGCGGTCCAGCAGCAGCAGGACATGAAGAACGAACAGGCCCAGAAGGGGGCCGAAGGGGTGTGGGACATCCCGACCCCGTAAACCAACCTCGGGGCGCCGCGTCGCGCGCAACCGGTGAAGCTGAGACACAACCGAGAGGCGGGCGCGGAACACCGTCCGCCGCTCATCACCGAACAGGAGGGTTCATGGCGCAAACGTTGGACCCGCGGTCCGCCAAGGCCATCGTGCAAACGCGCTCCACGGCCCACGATGGGGAGAATGGTAGGCCAGTGCCTACGGTCGCGGACATTTACGAGCGGATGAAGCTGTATCGCGGGCGGGGGACTCGGGATGTCGAGACCGAGGCGGCGATCTTCAGAGACGTGGAACGCCTCGCCCGAGCCCTGGACACGTTCGGGGCTGTTCGGGACGCGCTCAGGGCCACGCCCCACGCCTCTGACCGGCATATCGCACGGGCCTCGGGGTGCTCGCCCACGACCGTCGGGAAGCTCCGCCGCGAGTTGGGTTTGTCCGCGGTGCCCCGATCGGTCCAGCGTCGTGGACAGACCTATCGCATGAAAGCGGGAGAAGGCACGCGGTGAGCGTCCCGGAACGGCACCCGTGGCTGGACCAGCACCTTGTGCCCGTGGGCGAGCCGTTGCGCGCCATCGCGGCGGGGATGCTGGACCACCTGGAGGGCCACGAGGCGGCCACGAACGCCCGCAAGCGAGCCCGGAGCATTGCCGGCCGGGCCGTGTTCCGCGACCTCGTGGACATCACCGCGGCCAACCTGGCCCTTGCGGTCCTGCGGCCCCCACCCTCGGGAGCCCTGGCGGTTCGCGCGGGCAATCTCGCGAAGGCGCTGACGCGGTATGATCACCCGGCCTTCGGGGAACAGTTCCGGCCACTGATGAAGCACCTTGCGGAGACAGGCTTTGCCACCCTGGATGTGTCGGGGAGGCGGGGCGAAGTTTCCGCCCTGGCCCCTACGGCCAAGTTCGCGGGCCTCGTGCGGGCCTCGGGCGTGACCATGAACGACTTCGGGAGGCATCCTGACGAGGAAGTCATTCTCCTCACCCGCAAGCTTGCGCCCAGAGAGGACCCTGGCCGGCGGGACCGTGAGGATTACAGAGACAACGCCACGACAAAGGCAATGCGTGCCCAGCTTCGGCGTTTGAACGGGTTCCTCGCGGGAGCAGACATCGCCTTTGTGCCGGACGGGGTTGCGCCTGCCGTGAACGACCGTGACCGCAGGCTGTCCCGCCGCTTCTTCATCGGCCCTGACGACAAGCCCCGGTTCGACCGCGGCGGCCGTCTCTTCGGGGGCTTTTGGCTGAACCTCGGCGCTGACCGCAGGCACGCCATCAGGATCGAGGGGGAGCCCGTGGGGGACCTCGATTTTCAGAGCATGTTCTGTCGCCTCGCCTATGCCGAGCTTGGCCGGACCCCTCCAGAGGGCGACCTGTACGCCTTACCGGGCCTTGAGGGCTATCGCAGTGGCGTGAAGCTGGCCCTGAACACCCTATTTTGGGATGAGACCCGGAGACGGAAGTACTGGCCTGAGGGCATGGGCGTGGGGATGGGGGATGACGGGGCAGCGAAAGAGCGACCGAACGGGTTTGCGGGAGCCTTCAAGGGGCGCCTTCCGGCCGGGTGGGAAAACCCCGCACGGTTGATAGGAGCCATCCTGGAGCGTCACCCCGGCCTGGAGCCTGCCCTTGGGCGCTCGCTCGGGGCCACCCTCATGTTTCGGGAAAGTCAGATCATGGTGGCCTGTCTGTCGGAGTTGATGGCAGGGGACGTGGTGGCGTTGCCCCTTCACGACGGCCTCATGGTCGCCCATTCCAGGAAGGCCCAGGCGAAGGCCACCATGGAGCGGGTCACAGTGAGGATGACCGGCGGTGTGTTCCCCGTGGTCGAGAAGGGGGTCCGCCCTCCCCGGCCCATCCTCGCGGACTTGTTGGCGGTGACTTGCTGAGCTGTATAGCCCCCTTTCCTTCCACCTATAAGGGGCCTAAGCCGAAAATCGAACTGAAACATAAGGTTGGCGTAGAAACAGCCGTCTAAGCAAGGGCGGGGCGCTCCGCGGCGGTTGAGATGGCGAGCCGGGCACGATGCAAGCCCCATTCGGCACCCGCCCCTCGGCTGGATCAGGCCGCGATTGGGATCGGTTAAGCATCTGTTTATGCAGTAGAAATTTAGCAATCGTGCCCTTTACCCCCACCACTAGGAAGAGAAGGCTCAATCCGAGTGGCACCGAAGTGGCCCACAAAGTTTCACCGAAAATTTGTGAGGCGTCTCGTGACAAAGCCTTGCGCGGCCGTTCCCCCCTCCACCCCCGGCCTCGGGCGCGATACCGCGCGGGACACCGTAGGCGCCCACGCACGGGAAATGCTCGGGCACGTCACGCGGGAGAAGCACGGGCGCGGAGGATGGTCGCGGTGGGGCGGCCATAGGTGGAGTGACTTCACCTGTGTCACCAAGCTGGGGCGACCACCACGTGAAAACTCACCTCGAAGCGACCGGGTTGGAGTGTCTGAATGCAAATAGGTAGCGGAACCGGGCGACCAGACAAGGCACTAAGTGGGGGGGATGAACCCGAACGTTTCGGGAACAACTCTAATCCACCGATGAATAATCAGAGCTAATTTTCGCCCGAAACGACGGTCGCACGAATTTAGCTGGGGATATCATAGGGATGGCAAGCTGCCTAGAACGGGTTTCGAAGAGTCAACCCACTTCACGCGTCACGGCCAGAGCATTCACAGGAGAGATGACTCGTCGGTATCTCGCGCAAGGTGCAGAATAAACATCGACCTGATGAGGTGGGTTCTGACAATTCCCTGAGCCTCATCAGGTCGATGGCGACTCCCCCCTGGCCCTCTCCGGATGCAACCCGGAGGGGGCTTTGGAGCCACGGCCACCATATCGCAAATCAGATAGCGAGTCCCGATCGGCGCAGGTGGCGCCCCCTGGTGTCCGTTGAGGTATACCCAAGCGGTCAGCCCCAAGGTGGCCAGAAAGACTGTCCGTAAGGGTTGACATGGGTTTTCGGACATGAGAGACAACGGACACTGTCCTTTCGGACACCGTTGGGAGCTCTTCCGCCATGTCCACCACCGTCCTTTACGCCCGCGTCTCCACCTCTGAACAGACCATCGCCCATCAGGAAGCCCATGCTCGCAAGGCTGGCTTCGCCATCGATGCGGTTGTGGCAGACGACGGCGTGAGCGGGGTTTCCACCACCCTTGCGGAGCGCCCCGAGGGCAAGCGCCTGTTCGATATGCTTCGACGGGGGGACGTGCTCGTGGTTCGTTGGGTGGACCGCCTGGGCCGCAACTATGCCGACGTGACCGACACCATCCGGGAGTTCATGCGCCGGGGCGTCATCGTGCGGACGGTCATCAACAGCATGACCTTCGACGGGGCCACGACGGACCCTATTCAGCAGGCCGTGCGGGACGCGCTGATCGGCTTCATGGCCGCGACGGCCCAAGCCCAGGCGGAGGCGACGAAGGCCGCTCAACGGGCCGGGATTGACCACGCGAAGGCCGCTGAAGGCGCCCGCTACCTGGGGCGGAAGCCATCCTTCACGCGGGACCAGCTCGCGACGGTGGGCGATATGCTCGCCCAGGGAGCGGGAGTGAGCGCCATTGCCCAGGCCACCGGCCTCACCCGGCAGGCGATCTATAGGATTAAGGATGACCGGGCCGCCGCAGAGGCCTCGCTGGTGGCTTGGGAGCCGAAAGGACGGACCGCGGCGGCCTGATAGGCGAGCCGAGGCGGGCTGGCGCCCGACCTCATGCTGCGGCTGGAGAGCCGGCATTGAGAGCTGGTGCGCTCAACCCCTGACACTAGGAAGCAGCGAGCGTCCGTGTCAGGCCCGCCGTATCAGTTCTTACCCGCTATGTTAGCGCGGCACCCCCTCAAGGCCGCTTCAGGGCAACTTCAGGTGCCAGCGAAAAGGCATCCCGCCGGCATCCCTCAGGCCGTCTGAAACAAATACCCTTCCCTCTGAGAAGGAAACCGCTAAGCGCGCCCTCAGAGTCCCTTCGGCCGCTCCGCACGCTACTTCAGCGCCGATGGCACGACGCCCGCCCACGGGCTCCCCAGGCCCGCCTAGGCCCTGTTCCTCGGGCACCTGACCCGACCCCATTCCGGCACCGTCTCTGACCCTCGAAGCCATCGGCTCCAGGGGCGCTTTGCCGTGCCTGAACGCTGGCCATTGCCGCCAGCCCGACCACCCCGGCACCCGTCCGGGCCACCCATCCAACCCTTCAAGGGAACCTGACCATGCACAAGCGTAAGCACGACCTCGCCTATTCGACCAATCCCGAGACCGGCCGCGTGTCGGTGGGCGTCCTCCTATCCAACCGGCCACGGCGCGCCTGGGTCTTCGCGGACGATTACGAGCGCATCATCGCACAAGTCGGGGAGACCCCGTGGTTCATGAACGACAACGGCAGCGGCCTTGAGTACGTCCGCCTCGGCAACCCAGCCCGCGGCAATCTCCACATGGTGGCCCGGCTCGTCACGGGCGAGAAGCCCCGGAAGGTCATCAAGTACTGGGACGGGGACCGCTGCAATCTCCGCGGCACCAATCTCATGGTCGCCAAGGGCCACGGCGGCGTGAAGCGCCCGAAGCGCCCCTTCGTGGACGAGTTCGCCCCCGAGTTGGCGGCGTGAGGCCGATGCAAACGGGGCTTCGGCCCCGCAAGCTCCAGCTCCCCCATACGTTCCACTTCACGGACCCTGACGGCACCCCCATGACGTCCGTGACGCTGCGGAACACGGCCCGGCGTGCCCACATGCCGGCCGCCATCCATGCCCGCATCGTCGCTTCGCTTGGGCCTCGGGTAACGTGGACGGTGAACGGCGTGGGACCTCACGTCATGGCACGGGGCAACGGCGAGGCCCTTACGGCGGCCCGCCTGGTTCTCGGCGCGGCCCCACGAACCCGCCTCCACTACCACGATGGGGACGGGTTCAACCTCCGGGCGGCAAACGTCCGTCCCGGCCCGTCCCCCGAGGCTCGGGCGCCGCGGCCCCAGCCCGTGTTCAAGCACGACGTGGTTCACCACCACCGCAAGGGCGTGGAATACGTGATGTTGGTGAAGGTGGAAGGCGCGACCAAGCGGGCAACCATCGACAAGGCCGACTATGAAAGGCTCGTGGACGCCTGCGGGGTGACGCCCTGGCGCGTTGAGGGAACGGGCAGGGGCCGCCGGGTAGTCTTTCAGACCCTCTGTCCCGGCATTGTCCAGGCCGTTGCGGAGTACGTGGCGGATGCCCCGAAGGATGCTGCAATGGCCCACAGGGATGGCAAGTTCCTCAACCTCCGGGCCGGCAACCTCGTGGTGGTAGGTTGAGAGCAAGGGGTGGCGGCAGCGATTGGTGAAGGGTAACGCCTTCGCGCGGGTAGTCGCCTTCAAAAAGGAATGTCGTCGTCGGTGGTGTCCGAAGTAGGCATCGGAACCGCTCGGTCAAACCCACGTGGCGGGGGCGTGCTCTTCTGAGGCGCGGGAAGCAACTTCTGCGGCGTCCTTCCAAGTCGGGCCGCCTCCGCCTCCTCTGCACTCTTATCCTTCCCGATCAAGCTGCTGATGGTGGCCAATGCCTGCGGAGCATCCGCCAGGAAGCTGGTGCCGTTTGCCACTCCAAGGCTGACGTAGGCCAGCACCGCGAACACCTTGCCGAAGCTCATTCGAGGCTGTTCCAGTTCCCCGGACAACTCGGCCAGTTTCTGGATGAGGGCGGCACGCCTATCCTCCGGAAGCGAGCTTCCCGCGATGATGTCCCGCAGCTTTCGAATTTCAATCTCGATGCGTCCCTTAGTCCGGCGGCTTAACTCAACTGAAAAGGCTCGGTTAGCCCCGCCTTGCTGCATTCTAATACGCGTCACGCAACCAATTGCGCTCATCAGAAAGCCTTGGAACGCCCGCTCCGGGTACCCGTCGTATGAGTAACTAAGATCTTCGATCCCTACCGCAGATGCTGCACTAGAAACCGTCGTCATATACTCTAATCGAACTAGGTCATCAAAGTCCGTATTTGCAGATGACGCAATCAGCCTATTCATGTTTTTGCGGCAAATCAGTTCAAGAGCTGCGAATTTCATATCAGGTTCTTCTGGAAGATTAGAATAATCGCTTTCGGAAATGAGTTCGTGTTCCACGGTCTGCCTGTCAAATTTTGTGCTAAAACGCACACTAGCTCCTCGCGAACCCGATCGCCATAGCTTCTGACCCACGAATGAATTGCAGGGTCTTGACGTAACTCATAGGCTCACGCCCGGCCCGCTTGGGGCAGCCGCACGGCCTCCACACACCGCCGCGCCTGCTCCATCAGCGGCCCCGCTGAGTACCGCCCCAGGGTCATTCCCTGCCGCTTGTGGCCGACCACCACGGCGATAATGCTTTCCGGCTGGTCCGCCCGCTCGGCTTTGGTGATGAACCATCGCCTGAAGGAATGGAAGTTCACCAGGGCGCGGCGCTTGCCGGGGACCACCTCGTCCACGTCCACTTCGCGGCGGTACTTCGTGAACGCGTTTGATGCCTTAAAGGACCTCTCGCGAAGCGAGCCGGCTTTCTGCGGACCTGGCCATTCTGGAAACAGGTCATCGTCAGGTGCCCTGCCTACCGTGCGGCTCTCGACAATGGCCGTCAGGTCCGGGTGGATCGGGACCGATCGGGCGGATGCTTCCTTCTTCTGCCGCTTGAAGGTGAACAGGCCATCCGCGCACCCTTTCACCTTAAGGTCCACGATGGCGTCCAGGCGGGCGCCCTTGAGTGCCGCGATGTGCATCAGGTGGTGCATGGCGGGCGATGCGGGGCCGCTCAGGAGCTTGGCCACTTCCTTGTCCGTGAAAGCTCGCTCGGTTTCCCCCTCGGCCACGCTGGGCTTCTTGAGGTGCAGACCCGCCCACACGTTCACCTCAACGTGCTCGCGCCGCTCCAACCACTGCCAGTAGACCGACAAGCGCACGAGGTATTTGTTTAGGGTCACCGGGCTCAACCCCGGAGCCACCTCCGCGAAGCCGTCCATAAAGCGGGTGGCTACCCTGCGGCTGATAGCCTGGAGCGTCGTGCTGACCCGGTTCCTCTCGCACCAAGCCGCGAGGTACTTCACCGCACGCTCGTCATCTGCCTTGGTGCGCGCCTTGTTTTGGCTTTGCCCGATGAATTCGCCATGATGAAGCAGGAGGGGCGTGGCCTCCCCCTTTGCGAGCCGGACGTACTCGCCCGCCCGCTTGGAACGTTCGGGGTCATAGACATAGACCGGGCCTTCCCCGCGCTCCCCGTGCTCGGTGTCGATAGGGTCACCTCGGATTTCGTCGCCGCGGTCCATGATAGCGGCGTCAAGCTCCTCGACTTCGTCCTCAGAAGCCGCCCGGAGCCTGTAGGCGGCAAGCTCCACGGCCTCTCGGGTCAAGGTATCCCCGCCTTGCTCGGCGCCCTGGATCATCGTTTTCAGCTCGCTGACGGCCTGCCACTTGAGCCTGTTCGCGATGGCCAAGCTGTCCGTGTTCAGCGGCCTCTTGAGCTTCGTTCCGAGCTTGGTTTGAAGCGCCCGAGGCACCGATACGGTGACCCGCCACTTGCCGTTTTTCTGCTCCAGGAACCGCGTGTCTGACGATGACGGGCGAGCCACGAAACCCCCTCTGGGTACCCCAAAAAGTACCCCGCACACGTACCCTGGGATAACTGAAAAGGCTAGTGTTTTTGCATTTCATGCACTTAGGAAAGCCTAAGGGGAGCATCCGCTCAGCTCCACCAACGTTTTGACGATACCTTTTTCAAATCTTTTGAGCATC
>CAXTFX010000069.1:1393-13653 GCA_964243185.1 uncultured Chthoniobacterales bacterium | reverse complement strand
CACCAACCCGAGGGCGAGGACGCCTGCCTTCCTGTAGAGGAAGCCCGGTCTGTGGATGCCGTGCAAGAGCTCGCGGGCGACGGCCAGCAGCGGCTGGCTGAAGCTGGTGGCCGTGCACAGTTCACGACCCGCACTCGCACAGTCCTGGGGCAGGTCGGGCCGGTGCCGGCTGGTGTGGAGAAAAACGCTGAGGTAAGAGGCTGCCTGGCCTTGGCGGCGAAGCTTTTCACCGAGGTGGGCCGTGTGGGTGGCGACGGCCTCCGCGAGCTGGTCGAGGTCGCCGGTGAGTTCGCCGAAGGAGCGCGAAACGCAGAGATTCTGGCGCGGCGCGGCGCCCTCCTCCAGTTCCAGACAGGAAACCCCACCGAGTTCGAGCACGGTGCGTTCGACGACGACCCCGAAACGCTGGCGGATGACGGCCCGTTCGGCGCGGGCGAGGTCCAGGGCGCTGTGGATACGCAGGGCGGCCAGCTTGACCGCCAAGCGACGACCGATCCCCCACAGGCTCCCGCACGGCGTTTGGGCCAGGATTCGTTCACCCCCGGCCGTGTGCGGGTCGAGCAACCCGACGCCCTGCCACGCCGGATGATCGCCCGTGGCGCGGTTGGCGGTTTTAGCGAGGGTCTTGGTCGCGCCCAAGCCCACGCCCACGGGAATGCCGGTCCAACGGCCCACGTCACGCCGCAGCCGGCGGCCGAAGTCGGTCAACTTCGTCGCGTCCTCCAGGCCGAGGCCGTCCAGGCGCAGGAAGGCTTCGTCAATGGAGTAAACCTCGATGGCGGGCGCGAACTCGGCGAGGACGGCCATGACGCGCCGGCTCAGGTCGCCGTAGAGGGCGTAGTTGGAGGAGAGGACTTCAACGCCGTGCTCGCGCACGGCATCCCTCACCAGAAAGGCGGGAGCCCCCATCGGGACTAACTTTTTCGCTTGGGCCGAGCGGGCGATCACGCAGCCGTCGTTGTTGGAGAGAACGACCACGGGCCGGCCGCGCAGGGCCGGTCGGAAGAGGCTCTCGCAGGAGCAGTAGAAGCTGTTGCAGTCCACGAGCGCAAAGATGGCCATGCGGGCATCCTGCCGGGGCGGGTCGGACAAGGACGGTCCGGGCGGCGCACGTTAAACGTTCATCGCGTCCCCGGGATGACATGGCGCGCGGCGAGAAAATTTAGCCGCGATAGCCGGCCGCGGCACATCCCGCTGTTTCAGACTTCCCCGCCGGGGTGCAGCCCGTGTCCATTGAGTCCCGGCACGCGATGCTGGCGATGGAGGCTCCACATGACGACGCCCTCGATAGCAAACGCGGCTTCCAGGTTCACCGCGATGCTCGGATAATCCGGGTTGGCCGGTTCCAACCACGCATTGAATCCGTTGCGCCGCAACCGTTTGATGCACAGATCACCCTCGACGCAGGCCACGACGATATCGCCGTCGCGGGGGTCCACCGAGCGGTCAATGACGATCATGTCACCGTCATGAACGCCGGCATCGCGCATGGACTCGCCGGCCACGCGCACGACGAACGTGGTGGCCGGACGGCGGACGAGCAACTCGTTGAAATCAAGCGGGCGCGGGAGGCAACCGTCGGCGGGGGAAGGAAAACCTGCGGCCACCAGCGTCTCGGCCAGGCTGGCCAGCGCCGCGGCGGCCGGGCGGGGTGCGTGGGCCGGAACAGGGTGCAGGCTGAACTCGGGCACGGGATTGGAGCATGAGGTCATGGCGGCGGGCGGCGGTTCTCTGCGCTGTTCGTTTGAACAGGGGGAAGCGGGTGCATGAACGGCCCAAAAGCTCGTCGAAACAGGCGGTGCCTCCCCCGAAGTCATCCTCAAACCACTTCGGAGTCGCTGCGGTGTATAAAAAGGTGACATATAGCCGCGGGCGGTCGGGACGGCGTGTCGTCCTTGCGCTCCCAGGGTCAGGTCTGGCGGAATGGAACTCACCGCGGGGAGCCGACGTTGTGGGTCGAATCAAGGTTGCTTCCCAGCGGATGGCTTTGAAACGCTGGTGACAATCTACGCACGGCTCTTACGTCTCAGGGTGGGTGCGGTAGATCGGTTCGCAGCCGCGGTTCTAACTGATTGCACCGTGCAGGGCACCCCCTTGAGTTCACGGAAAGGCACGTCAGCTACGACGGGCGCGCACGCTACGACGGGCGCGCCCGCGTGAATCCGGGAGACCCAAAGAACGGTGGACACACCGGACCATCGATCGGCTCAGTTCCGCAGTGAAAGCTGAAAACGGCGCGCCGAAATGATCGGGTTTGAGTCCGGTGATTCTCACGTTGAGGGATCGTCGCCCTAGCCGAGTCAAACTTGGCCCAATGGCCGTTGGTGCCATCGCACCTCCCCAGGTCCGCAAGGCTCGCCTAGCCAACGCGCCCGGGGAGGAACTTTGCCCAAAAATTCACGGCCGTTCCCTTCCGCGCAATTTGCGGCATGAAACTTGCTCAGTCACGTTCCCCTTCAGACGAGGGGTTGAATTAGGACGATAAAGTTTATGCGCGGATCAAGATATTGCTTCTCAGGGTTAGCAGCTTTGCTGTTGTCGTTGCTCCCAACTTTCGTTTCCCACCGGGCCTATGCGTGGGGGCCGGTCTGGCACAGCGCCATGGACTACACATATGCGAAAACGGACAAGCGAAACAACGTTTTTTACGTGGGGGAACCGGTCACGTTTAGTTTGCCGTATGCCGCGGGCGAATTCTATCAGGTAAGGGATTATTACGGGGTAATCGTTGATCAAGGACCCATTTCCTACCAAGCGCTTTCGGTCAATGTTACAAACCCAGGATGGTATAAACTCTATTTATACCGCACGGCCTCGACCGGTGGACTCCAGGTTGCGGGCTCGACCATGTTCACGATCTTCAGGAATGACCCCAACTTCCCGCCGCGCCCCGCCAACCCGAATGAATTCGGGGGGAATAGCTCCAACGACGAAATCTTACGTGGATTGGTTGGCCTCGGGCCAGAGCGGTTCCAGATGGACGGCAACACCTCCCAACAGGAACTTGACGTCTCGAAGAGGTATTACCTACCTTATGATCCGGTGCGGAAGAGGTCGCTCCTCGGGGTGTTTCCCTACGGGTTAGGCACCTTCGATGATGCCATCGAGTATTGGGAAACGCGGAACGAGCCCAATTTCTTCGTCTCGGTCAGCGATTACATCAACAAAGACCTCGCCCCGTTCTACCGGGCGGCGCACGCGAGGAACGCGAATTTCAAGGTCCTCGGGCCAGGGGTGGTAACCATCGGGCCATATGGGTTGGGGTGGATTGGCGACTTCCTCAACCAAGGTGGAGGCCAATACATTGATGCGCTCTCCTTTCACGCTTACAACAACGTGAACGGGGACCTCGCCCTGGCGCGCCGATCTTTGAAGGGGCTGAAGGACGTCATAAAAACATACTCTCAGCAGGGGAAAATACCGCCAAACATCGAACTCTGGCAAACCGAGCAAGGTTATAACGCGGCGGTGTTCGGCGCTTACATGCCCCGGCTGCAAGGTCGCTGGACCATGCTCCAGATGATGACCTTCGAGCAGGTCGGCATCCCCAAGGAGCACAACCACTACTGGTATGCCAAGAGCATGGGCTTCTGGGATAGCCCGACTTTTATCGAGAACGACGACGGGACTATCAATCCCGCCGCCACGCTGATGCGGGTTTACTCGGAAGAACTCTTCGGGACTCGGTTTGTCAGCAAGGTAAATTTCGGCCCGGAGGACATCTCGACGGAACTGGACGACCTCGCTCCTATCAGCGATCCCAACGCCAAACATTACACGCTCGGCAACCGGCTGTTCGTCGGCAACCGTTTTGAGAGCCCGGACGGCAGGAAGAGGATTCTGGCCATCATGAGCGCGGGGGACAACCGCAGCAGCATCCGGGCGCGGGTGACCGGCAACAGCCAGGTTAAATTGGTTTCACCCTTTGGGGTCACCCAGACGGTTCAGGCCGCGGCGGGCGGGGACATCGTTCTCCCGGTGACCGAGTTGCCTTCCTACATCGAGCTTGCACCCGGCCAGGAAGTAGTGGTCGTGCCGCTGGATTTCGGTCCCAACATCGCGCTCACCCCCAACGCGGTCGCGGACGCCTCCGGGGACCTCGAGCACAAGGGGAACCGACAGATAGCCACTAACCCGCGCACGAAGATCAACGATGGGGCTTTGCAAAACTGGTATTGGAACCAGAACGACTGGGCAAGACCCTGGATGGCTGCGAACGACCTCCAGTGGGACAGTTTCCCGGACAATTCATGGGTCTCTCTCACCTTCCCGCAGCCCCGGACCGTTGGCACGGTCGTAATTTACGCCAATGCTCCCTGGCAACTCGAAGGCACCCTCATTGACTACGAGCTCCAATACAAGGACCCCAGCGACCAGTGGGTCACCGCCACGCACGTCAAGGAACCATCCACGACCATCGTAGGAGAAACTGCGTCCACTAAAACCGCGGTTGACACTTTCTTCGGCGACCGTTGGATCTTTCGCCATCATCTGCCCCAGCCCGTAACGACAAGCGCGATCCGGCTCCTGGTCCATGAAGCCAGTTACGGCGGGGTCGCCAACAAGACCATCGCCGATCTGGGCGGCATGGGCGGCGTGCACGACATCAGCTTGAAGGAGATCGAAGTCTATTCCGGGGGCGCGGGGGAACCCGGTGAGGTTGTCCTCGCTTCGACGCTGCCCCCCACTACCAGCGTCACCATCACCACTCCGATCCAGGCTCCCGTGGTGCAATTCCCGGCGGGCTTTCTCATCGCCGGAAACTCCGCCCTCGCCGGGGCGCCGCCGCAAAAGTTCCTGTTCTATTCGGACGGGCTGAAAGTCGGGGAGCAGCCCGCGGAGGGTTCCCGTTACTTCTCGTTTCAGTGGGATCGGCTCCCGATCGGGCAGCACAACCTTCAAGTGGTCGCGATCATCAATGACCAGCTTTCCGTGACCTCAACCTCGATGATGGCAAACGTGGTGGAACCGGCGTCCGCGAGCCGATCAATCATTCCCGGCTACCGGGGCGCACCGTATCTCGGCACCCCGCCGTCCACGCTCCCCTTGCCCGTCATCCCTGGAACCATCCAGTTTTCGCGTTACGACGAAGGGGGAGAAGGGATTGCCTACCATGACAACACCACCGGGAACATCGTTTCCGCCACCTACCGGACCAACGAAAACGTGGACAGCCAGCCGAACGTGCTCCAATACACATCCCCCAAAGAGTGGGTGAACTACAGCGTCAACGTCCAAAGGGCTTCGCGGTATGACATCTTCGTGTCAAACAACTACAACGGGGACGGGGGTAAATACCACCTGGAGGTGGACGGCGTGGACATCACGGGGTCGCTGACCGTGATCAACACCCAGGAGTGGTCCACCCCGGACGAGGCAAAAGTCGCGGCGACGGTGCAGCTCCCGGCGGGGAACCACCTGGTCAAGCTCGCGTTGGACCAGCAGGGCAGCAACGGGGACTACGTCGGAAACTTCTACTCGATGCGTTTCGAGGATGTCGGCGGCTCAAACCCCGATCTTGCGTTGCAGGCGACGCTCGCTTCACCCGTCGTTAGCCAGCAGTTTATCGCTCCGGCTACGATCCCGATTTCGGTTACTGTCAGCAGTCCCAACGGAACCGTCCAGAACGTCGAGTTTTTTCAGAATGGGTCCAAGTTTGGGGAGCGTGCGAGCGCCCCCTACTCCTTCAACTGGACCGGGGTGCAGGTTGGCGATTACAGCATCGTCGCCAGGGTAACGAACAGCCAGGGGACGGTGGCGACGACTCGGCCCGTGAACGTCCACGTGCAGGGGCCCAACAGCGTGCCTTATATCTTCCTGTCCGTCAGCCCCGATCAGGAGCGATACATCGCCCCGGCCGCGATGACCCTCACGGCCGGGGTGTTTGATGCGGATGGACCCATCACAAAAGTCGAGTATTTCCTGAACGGCGGTAAATTGGGAGAGAGGCTAACCGCACCTTACTCGTTTGCGTTCACCGGCCTCCCCGTCGGCGAATACAATCTCACGGCCATCGCGACCGACGGTCGCGGGGCGGTGAGCGCTCCCTCCGCGTTCACCATCAAGGTGGTCCCGGCCGCGCGGTCGGACCCGCCGCCGGTAGATTCACCGGCGTCGGCAAGTTTTCTGCGCGCGGATGTCAGCACGCAGGGGAATTGGAAGAACGCATTCGGGTCGGACGGCTACGCGATCGCCCAGGACGCCTCGCCCTTTCCCTGGTATGCCGACGTCACGTTCTTGAACGCGCTCCAGTGGGTGTTCGACCGTGACCCCACCGACCGGCGCGCACCCCAGAGAGGTTCGGCCCCAAACTTGGATTCGAGGGTCGCCGCGATCTGGTATAACCATGAGCAACCTACCGATGGCGCCGGCCAACAGAGCAACAGCGTCAGCATCGAGGTGAAGATCAAGGACGGTAAGACCCATCCGGTGTCCCTCTATTTCCTGGATTACGAGTCCTACGCCGGACCGCGTTCGAGTC
Organism: uncultured Chthoniobacterales bacterium; assembly: GCA_964243185.1. GTDB lineage: Bacteria > Verrucomicrobiota > Verrucomicrobiia > Chthoniobacterales > SZAS-18 > CAXTFX01. Next base: position 7,172 of record CAXTFX010000069.1, on the reverse strand, counting down.
GGGTTGACGTGGTGGATGCCAACACGGGGCAAACGTTGAATTCCCAGACGCTGGGTTCCTACAACCAGGGCGTTTACCTGAGCTGGAACATCGGTGGAAAAGTCCGCTTTGTGATTACCACCTTAGCCGGTGGGAACTCGTCGTTCAGCGGAATTTTCTTTGGTCAAGGCTCTTCACCAGTCACCGTTACCCCAACGGTCAAGGCCGTCAGCCGCGGCGCCGGGGGGATGACGGTGACCATTGACTCTTACAGCGGCCACACCTACCAGCTCCAACGTTCCAGCGCGCTGGAGCGCGTGGCCTTCGCCAACTTCGCGATGCCGCAGCCGGGCAGCACGGGCAGCACGCTGACCTTCGTGGACCCGAACCCGCCAGACCTCGCGAGCTTTTACCGTTTTGTCGTGGACCCTTGATGCGGTCCGGTCTCCCCGTCGCGGGAGAACCCGCCGGCCTCACAGAACTCAGAATAAGGTCATCTGCGGCCGGTCGGGTCCCGCGCCGGCTTTGGCCGCCGCGGCCTCGGCGGCCCGGCGGCGGCGGGTCTCGACGGCGCTGATTTTCGGCCCGTCCGCGGCCGGGGGGACCTCGCTGGCCTCCAGGCGGGCGAGGATGTCCTTGGCGCGCGCGACGACGGCGGCGGGCAGGCCGGCCAGGCGGGCGACCTGGATGCCGTAGGACTTGTCGGCGGCGCCGGGGACGATGCGGTGGAGGAAGACGATCTCGTCGTTCCACTCGCGCACGGCGACGGTGAGGTTCTGGACCCCGGCGTGGGTGCGGGCGAGCTCCGTCAGCTCGTGGTAGTGCGTGGCGAACAGGGTGCGGGCGCCGACGACGTCGTGCAGGTGCTCGGCGACACTCCAGGCGATGCTCAGGCCGTCGTAGGTGGACGTGCCGCGGCCGATCTCGTCCAGGATGACGAGGCTGCGGGCGGTGGCGTGGTGGAGGATGTGGGCGGTTTCGTTCATTTCCACGAGGAACGTGGACTGGCCGCGGCCGAGGTCGTCGGAGGCGCCGACGCGAGTGAAGATGCGGTCCACCAGCGTGATTTCCGCGCTCGCGGCGGGCAGGTAGGAGCCGACCTGGGCCATGAGCACGAGCAGGGCGGTTTGCCGCAGGTAGGTGGATTTGCCAGCCATGTTCGGGCCGGTGATGAGCAGCAGGCGGTGGGCGTCGGCGTCGAGGAGAACATCGTTAGGGACGAAGCGGGCGCCGTCGAGGTGGGCGTCGAGGACGGGGTGACGGCCCTCAACGATGTGGATCGGGCCGTTGTCCCCGCGCAACTTTGGCCGGCAGTAGCTCCCCATCCGGGCGACCTCGGCGAGCGAGGCGAGGGCGTCCAGCGTGGCGACGGCGTTGGCCGTTTCTTGGAGGGGGCGGACGTGGGTTAAGACCTCGTCGCGCAACTCACCGAACAGCTCGTATTCCAACTGTCGGGCGCGTTCCTCGGCGCCGAGGATGCGGCTTTCGACCTCCTTGAGCTCCGGGGTGACGAAGCGTTCGCCGTTGGCCGTGGTCTGCTTGCGCTGGTAGTCGGCGGGGACGCGCGGGAGGTGCGACGGGGTGATCTCGAGGTAATAGCCGAAGACGGAGTTATAGCGGATCTTCAGGGACGCGATGCCGGTGCGCTGGACCTCGCGTTCCTGCAAGGCGGCGATCCAGTCCTTGCCGCCGCGCTCGGCGGCGCGGAGCTCGTCGAGTTCCGGGTGGTAGCCGTCGCGAAAGATGCCGCCGTCGCGCAGGGACGACGGAAGTTCGTCGGCCAAGGCGGCAGCGAGCTTGGCGGCGAGCTCGGGCAGCTCGTGGAGGTGGCGGAGGAGCTGGGATTGGAACTGAAAAACCTCGGACTCGGCCGGGGAGAGTTCCGCCAGGAGCCGGCGGAGTTCGGGGATGGCGGCGAGGGATTGTTGCAGGGTTAACAGGTCGCGGGCGTTACCGGCGCCTTGGGACAAGCGGCCGACGGCGCGTTCCAGGTCGCGGACCTGCTTGAGCGTTTCCCGGACGCCGCGCAGAGTGTCGGGAAGGGCGAGGAAACCGGCGATAAACCCCTGGCGGAGGACAAGTTTCTCCACGTCGCGCAACGGGTAGCCCAGCCACGACCGGAGCCGGCGGGCACCCAGCGGGGTGACGGTGCGGTCGAGCGTCTGGAGGAGGGAAACCCCGCCCTCGCCGCGGGGGCGGAGGACCTCCAGGTGCGCCTGGGAAACGGCGTCGAGGGCGAGGAAACCGTCGGCGCGGTAGGTGGCGATCCGCGTGACGTGCTCCAGGCCGCGGCGCAGGGCGTGTGTGAGGTAATGGAGGATGGCCCCGGCGGCGGCCGTGGCGCGGGGTAAGGCCGTTAAACCGAAGCCGTCGAGCGACTGGACACGGAAGTGCTCGCGCAGGGCGTGGCCGGCGGCATCCGTGGCAAAGGCCCCGGCGTCATAGGGTTGCGGGCTGGCCAGGTCGGCGAAGGCGGCGCGCTGGCCGGGGTCGTCGGCGACGAGAAACTCGGCGGGGGACAGGCGGGCGAGTTCGTCCAACAGCGCGGGCAGGCCGGGGATCTCGGTGGCGCGGAACTGACCCGTGGTGAGGTCCAGATACGCGAAGCCGAGGGGGTCCCTGGCTTTTCCGGCGTAGGCGGCGGCGAGGTAGTGGTTTCGGCTGGCGTCGAGCAAGCCGCCGTCGGTGACGGTGCCGGCGGAGACGATGCGGCTCACCTCGCGTTCGACGAGCACGCCGGGTTTGACCTCGCCTTTCTGGTCGCACACGGCGACCCGGCGGCCGGCGCGCAGGAGGCGGTTCACGTAGCCGTCGGCGGCGTGGTAAGGGACGCCGCACATGGGGACTTCACCGCGCTTGGTGAGCGTCAGGCGCAGCAGGCCCGCGGCGTCGACGGCGTCCTACCCGAAGAGTTCGTAGAAGTCGCCGAGGCGGAAGAAGAGCAACACGTCCGCGGGCAGCCCGTCGCGGATGCGCCGGTATTGGCGCATCATCGGGGTGGTCGGCTCGGGCGGGGGGGTGGACACGGCGAGAGAGGTGCGGGGCGGATTTTGTCCGCGGATCACGCAGATTACACAAATTTTCTACAGGGGTGCGGAGTTGTCGGAGCACCGCCTTTCTCCACCCCCATAAAAATCTGCGTAATCTGCGTGATCTGCGGACGAGAACGGCGTGGAGAGCACCGGGGCGTTCTAAAAAGCGATGCCCCACCCTGGTTTTATCAATTTCCCCGGGCCTTCTCGGGCCGGCAGGCTGCCCCCGTGCAAACCGCCGCCCGCACCGACCTCCCCCCCCCCTCCCCACACCCCCCAGCACCCCCCCACTACGCAACTCCCCCGGGCGGCATGAGCACCCCCCCCCCCCCCGCCTCGCCTGACCCTGCCGCCCCGCACCTCCCCGCCCCCCGCCTTGGCGGCGGGCCCCTGGAAACGCTGTTGCGCGGGTTCGGGGCGCTCCTGGCGCGGTGCGTCTATCGCGTGAAAACGCGCGGCCTGGAGAACCTGCCGCGGACGGGCGGGGCGCTGTTGCTGCCCAACCACGTGACGTGGATTGACGCCATCGTCCTGCAACTGGCCTGCCCGCGCCGGCTGCGTTACCTGATTTACGAGCCCATCTATAACCGGCCGTTGCTCAAGCCCGTCCTGAAGCTGCTCGGCTGCATCCCCATCACGCCGGGCCGGGCCAAGGGGGCGCTGGCCACGGCGGCGGCGGCCCTGCGGGCGGGAGAGGTCATCTGCATTTACCCGGAGGGTGAGCTGACCCGCACGGGGACGTTGCTGCGGTTGAAGAAGGGCTACCTGCACCTGGCCCGCGAGGCGGACGTGCCGGTGGTGCCGGTGTGCCTGGACCAGCTCTGGGGATCCATCTTCTCCTACGAGGGCGGGCGCTACTTCTCCAAGCTGCCCCGGCGCTGGCCCTACCCGGTCACGGTCGCGTTCGGCGCCGCGCTGACGCCCGAACAGGCGGACCCGGCGACGGTGCGCGAGCGGATGCTGGGGCTGGGGGCGGACTGCTACGCGGAGCGGCCGGCGCTCCGGGGCAACCTCGCCGAGGCGTGTTTGCGGGGGTTGAAGAACGGCCAGCGCCGCGTCGCGGTCATTGACGGCAACGACGGCTCGCAGCTCACCCGCGGCACGCTCCTGGCGGCGGGCATCACGCTGGCCCGCTACCTCCAGACGGGGCCGACGAAGGACGAGCCCCGCATCGCCATCGTCCTGCCGCCGGGCAAGGGCGCGATGCTGGCGAACCTCGCCGTGACGCTGGCGGGCAAGGTGCCCGTGAACATGAACTTCACCGCGGGCCGGGCCGCGCTGGAATCGGCGCTGCGGCAGGCAGGCATTAAGACCGTGCTCTCGGCGCGGCTGGTGCAGAAGAAGTTGGAGAACTTCCCGTGGGAACTCGTCGAGCGCACGATGAACCTGGAGGAGCTCATGCCGCCGCTGAAGCCCCGGGTCGTGCGCTGGCGCCTCGCCGTGGCGCTCCTGCCGTGGCGGGTGCTGACGGGCATCCTCGGCACCGCCCGGCGGGGCGACCACGACGAGGCGGTGCTCCTGTTCACCTCCGGCACGGGAGGGAACCCGAAGGGCGTCGTCCTCTCGCACCGCAACGTGCTGGCCAACGTGTCCCAGTTCCGGCTCATGGTGAACTTCTTCCCGGACGACGCCTTCATGGCCTCGCTGCCGTTCTTCCATTCGTTCGGCTGCACGGTCACGCTGTGGTTCCCGCTGATCGAGGGCGTCAAGATCGTCACGTATCCGAGTCCGCTGGACGTGGCCAAGAACGCCGAGCTCATCCAGAAACACCGCTGCACCGTGCACCTGGCGACGCCGACGTTCCTGCGCTCCTACATCCGCAAGGCCACGCGGGAGCAGTTGGCCACGTTGCGCCTGGTGATCGTCGGCGCGGAGAAGCTGACCCTGGGCACGGCGCAGGCCTTCGAGGAGAAGTTCGGCCACCCGGCGATGGAGGGCTACGGGCTGACGGAGATGGCTCCCGTCGTGGCGGTCAACCTGCCCGACGTGACCGCCGGCAAGCTGCCCGACGGCGGGCGCGCCTACCAACCCGGCCGCCGGTTGGGCAGCGTCGGCAAGATCGCGCCGGGGATCGCCGTGCGCGTCACGGACCCGGACGACGACGGCCAGCCGCGTTCCCTGCACGAAACCGGGATGCTGTGGTATCGCGGGCCGAACGTGTTCGAGGGCTACTTCGGCGAGCCGGAGCTGACGGCCAAGGTGAAAACGGCCGACGGCTGGTTCCGCACGGGCGACCTCGGCCGGGTGGACGAGGACGGGTTCCTGTTCATCGAGGGCCGCGTGTCGCGCTTCTCCAAGATCGCCGGCGAGATGGTGCCGCACGAGGCCGTGGAGGGCAAGATCCAGGACGCCCTCGGCGTGGGGGCGGACGGCGAGCGGGTCGTGGTCGTCGTCGGCGTGCCGGACGAGAGCAAGGGCGAGGCGCTCGTGCTGCTCACGGCGGTGGACGTGGACCTGCCCGCGCTCCGGCAGAAGCTCGCGGCCGACGGCGTGCCCAACCTGTGGGTGCCGCGGACGGTGCGGCGCGTGGGAAACTTGCCCATGCTCGGCTCGGGCAAGCTGGACCTCGGCGGCTGCCGCAAGCTGGCGTTGGAGGAGGTTTGAACCCGCCTCGGAGGGACGACCTCCGTGTCGTCCGCCGTCTTCGCTGACGACGTCCTCTTCAAAACGGCGGACGACACGGAGGTCGTCCCTCCGAAGGGCGTCCGAGCAGAGTTAGTCCTCATCTAACTCCGTCGTCATCAGCCCGATGAGCAGGCGCAGCCGCG
>CAXTFX010000069.1:0-1293 GCA_964243185.1 uncultured Chthoniobacterales bacterium | reverse complement strand
AGTTAGTCCTCATCTAACTCCGTCGTCATCAGCCCGATGAGCAGGCGCAGCCGCGCCGGGGCGGGCGTAGTTTCCAGGACCTTTTGCCGCGCCAGGGGGTCGGGCAGGTAGTGCGGGTTGGCGCCGACGAGGTCCACCAGGAGGTCCGGCTCCCCGAGGTGCAGGGCGTGCGTCTGCAAGGGCGGGGGCAGGTCCACACCGCGCTCCTCCCGGAACCGTTCGCAAAGCTCCATCACCTTTACCCCGAGCGCCTCCGTCTCCACCGTGGCGCCCTCGCTCTCCGGGTCGGCCGTCAACGGTTCCACGCGGGCGATGAAGAACGGCTGCTCCTGGACGAACTCGGTGAACCGCACCCGCGCCACGCCCTGGAGGATGAGCTGGCTCGTGCCGTCCGCGTTGCCCACGCAGGCCCGCACCAGCCCGACGCCGGCCGCGGGGAAGAGCTGCCCCGGCCGCCGCGCCTCCGTCACGCCCGGGCGCGGGGTGGCCACGGCGAACATCCGCTCGCCAGCCAGCGCGTGCGCCAACATCGCCCGGTAGCGAGGCTCGAAGATGTGCAACGGCAACAGCGAGTGTGGGAACAGCGGCAATCCGGAAAGAACCATCAGGGGAACGTGGTCGGGGAGCATGGGCGGAAAGGGTGAAGGATGAGGAGTGGAGGATGAAGGCGGAGCCGCGCCCCCGGCGTGGAATTACGCGCGGGGCGGCTCGTCCCTACGCATCGAACCCCGGCCTCCGCCTCCGGTCCCCCTGCCGTCAACCTTCCTCCTTTCTCTCACCCCAGCGCCAGTCCCACGGCCGCCGCGATCAGGCCGGCGCCGGCCAGCCGCAGGGCCAGCACCCGTGGGGGCAGCCGGTCGGCGGTGGCGTTGCCCCCCGCCCAGCGCCCCAGCGCCCAAGCCAGGAACACGCTCCACAGTCCCCGGGTGGAATAAACGATGTTCACGGCGGCCGCGTCGCCGAAACGGCCCAAGGTCACGGCCATCCCCAGGGCCTGAAACGCCAGCAGCACGGAGCCGCCCGCCAGCGCCGGCCAAGTTCCCCGCGGGGTATCCGGGGGGAAGAGTTTCCCGCGGAAGAAGGGGATGAGCACCACCGAGCTCAACGCCACCGCGGCATACATTTCCACGATGAACCGCGGCAGCCCGCGCCCCGGCGCCCAGCGCTGCACGAGCACGTCCGCCGTGGCGAAGGCCGCCGCGCTCAGAGCCGCCGCGCCGATGGCGGGCAGGGCGGAGCGGCCCGCCCGCCGTGGCAGGTGCGGGACCGGGCGGGGGTTGGCGTCGGCGTCCG
>CAXTFX010000068.1:0-13658 GCA_964243185.1 uncultured Chthoniobacterales bacterium | reverse complement strand
GTGTTTTCGACGTCAAGTTCTGGGGTCAATACCTGTGCGCGCGCCACGGGGCACCGCATCTCCGACCGGGCGGCTCGATCACGTTGACCTCCGGCGTGTCCAGCCACCGGCCCGCCGGCGGCGACTCCACGCTGGCGAGCGTGGACGGCGCCCTGGAATCGCTCTGCCGCGCGCTGGCGCACGAACTCGCCCCCGTGCGGGTCAACGCCGTCAGCCCCGGCCTCGTCGTGAGCGACACCTGGGGCGGTCTCGGTGAAGAGGCCCGCGCCGAGTTGTATCGCGGCTCCGGGCAACGGCTGCCGGTGCGCTTCGTGGCCCGGCCGGAGGACGTCGCCCGCACCTATTTGCACCTGCTGACGAGCGCCTACACCACGGGCCAAGTCCTGACCGTGGACGGCGGGCTTTCCGTCGCTTGAACCCCCTTACCCATGAAAGCCATCGCCATCCACGCCCACGGCGGCCCGGAGCGCCTGCAACTCCTCGACCTGCCGGTCCCGGAACCCAAACCCGACGAACTGCTCGTGCGCGTCCACGCGGCGGGTGTCAACCTCGTGGACGCCATGTTCCGCGACGGCTACCTGAGTGCCGGCCACTTCCCGCTGGTGATGGGTTCGGACTTCGCCGGCGAGGTGGTCGAAGCCGGCGCCGCCGTCCGGGACTTCCGGCCGGGCGACGCGGTGTTCGGTTACAAGCTCATGGGCAACGGCACCTACGCGGAGTTCGCCACGGTGCCAGCCGGTTACGCAGCGCACAAGCCGGCGACGCTTTCCTTCGCGGAGGCCGCGGGCCTGCCGTGCGTCGGGCTGACCGCCTACATCGCCCTGGTGGAAGTGCTCCGGGTGCGGGCCGGGGAGAGCGTGCTCATCACGGCTGCGGCGGGCGGCGTGGGGGTGATCGCGGTGCAGGTGGCCCGGGCGCTCGGCGCGCGGGTGGTCGCCACGGCGAGCGGGCGCAACCACGATTTCCTGCGGGACCTCGGCGCCGAGCACGTCGTGGACTACACCGCGGGCGACTTCGCCGACGCCGTCCGGGCGATCTTCCCCGACGGGGTGGACGCCGCCCTGACCTGCCTCGCCGGGGAAACCAAGCGCCGCACGCCGGCCGCGGTGCGCGACGGCGGACGCCTGGCGTGGATCAGCGGGGAGGAGAAGCCCGGCCCGCCGATGGAGCGCATGGTTGCCGGCGCCTACACCGGCGGGCGGCCCGACCGCGCGGTGTTGACGGCCCTCGCGGAACTTTCCGTCGCCGGCAAGCTGCGGGTGCCGGTGCAGCGGGTTTATCCCCTCGCGGAAGCCGCCGAGGCGCAACGCGAAATGGAAGCCGGCCACGCGCGCGGCAAACTCGTGCTCGCCGTCGGAGCTGACGTTGAACCCACTTCCCAACCTAAATGACCGACCCAGCCCTTGAAAACAAAACCGTCGTCGTGATTGGTGCCAGCTCCGGCATCGGCCTGGCCACGACGGAACTCTGCGCCCGGTTGGGCGCCCGCGTGTGGATGGCCAGCCGCTCGGCCGAGAAGCTGGCCGTCGCCCGCGAGGGCCTCACGGGCAAGGTGGCCGCGGACCGGCTGGAAACCCGCCCAGTGGACCTGCTCGAAGAGGACTCCGTGCGGGCGCTCTTCGAGCGCGTCGGTCGGCTGGACCACCTGGTCGTCACCGCGGTGGCCGACGAGAACAAGCTGCACTCTCCGTTGGCCACCATGTCGCTGGAGGTCGCCCGGCGCGGGATGGAAAAGTTCTGGGGCGCGTTCCTGGCCGTGCGCGAGGCGGCCCCGCGCCTGAACCCGGGCGGCTCCATCGTGCTGACCTCCAGCGTGTCCATCTTCCGGCCCTCGCGCGACGGGGGCGTCTCGGTCATGTCGGCGGCCAGCGGGGCCGTGGCGGCGTTCGGGCGCACCCTGGCCGCCGAACTGGCGCCCATCCGCGTCAACGTCATCGCCCCGGGCGTGGTGGAAACCGGCGTCTGGGGCGAAAAAGGCGCCGGGGAATTGGCCGAGCTGAAACGCTGGGCCGCGGAGAGCCTGCCGGTGCGCCACCTGGGCCAGCCCGGGGAACTGGCCCAGGCCGTCGTCTCGCTGCTGACCAACCCTTACCTGACCGGCGTCATCCTCCCCGTGGACGGCGGGCTGTCGATTAGCTGATCCACCCCATGCGCGTCTTCCTTCTTGGCGGCACGGGCTGGATTGGCGGGGCCATCGCCGACGCGCTGCTCGCGGCCGGGCACACGCCCGTGACCCTGGTCCGCACAGTGGGTGAACCCGCGTCGTCGTTGCGGCAGCGCGGGGCCGAGGTGTTCATGGGCGATCTAGCCGACACCGACCTGCTCGGGAAGACGGCCCGGCGGGCGGACGCCACCGTCCACGCCGCGTCGGCCCCGGCCCCGGTGAGCGACGCGGCCCTGCGCGCGCTCACGGTCGCCCTGGCCGGCTCGGGCACGCCGCTGGTCTTCATCAGCGGCTCCTCGGTTTACGGCGACACCGGACCTGAGGGCCCAGCCGACGAGGACGCGCTGCAACTGCCGTCCGCCCCCGTCTCCGCCACGGGTCTCGAACGCCTGGTGCGGGAAAGCGTCAAGCAGGGCGTCAGCGGCATCGTGGTTCGGGGTGCCGGCATCCTCCACGGCCGCGGCGGTGGCTCGACGCCGGGCTTCTGGCTGGGCGACGCCCGCCGGAGCGGGACCGCCCGCTACGTCGGCACCGGGGAACAACGCTGGTCGGCCGTTCACGTCGAGGACCTGGCGGATCTGGTGGTGCGGGCCATCGTCGCCGGACGGGAGCCTACGTCCGGGCCGGGGGTCGGGGTGTTCAACGCCGCCGCCGAAGTTATCTCGTTGCGAGCGGCCGCCGAGGCCGTCGCGCGGGCCACGAACGCCCCGGGCGGTGCTCGCGCGGTCACCGCCGCCGAAGCCAGGGCACTCTGGGACCCGTTCTGGGCCACTCTGCTGGGCGGTAATCTCTGGCTCTCCTCCGTGCGGGCGAAGGAACATCTGGGCTGGCAACCGCGGGCGCCGGGATTTCTCGATGCCCTCAAGGCAGAGGCCGGGTAAACAAAAGCGCCTGCCCCCATGCTCAACCGTTACCCCAACTACAACCCCTTGGACGACACCGGCCGCGATTGGCACGGCGACCCGGCCACCGCTCCTGTTCCCGTGCCGTTCGACGTTCTCCCCACCCTGGTCGGGCTCCGCGGCGACCAGCCACCTGTCAGCGGCCGAAAACCAACCGGCACCGCTCCAACTGCTTTGCCGATCCTTTCGTCTGCCAACGGCTTACCGGGATGGACCAACATTTCCACGGCAAACTCCGCTCTCGCGCCGTGCTCGCGGCACAATTCTCAGACTGCTAAACCTCCACTCCAACCCAACCCATGAACATCGGCATTCTCGGCAGCGGTAACATCGGCCACAACACGGCCGTTCACTTCCTCCGGACCGGCCACCGTGTTAGCTTGGCCAACTCGCGCGGGCCGGACTCCCTGCGCGACCTCGTCGGCAAGCTCGGCCCCGACGCTCACGCGGCCACCGTCGCCGAGGCGGTGCGCGGGGCCGACCTCGTGCTCCTGGCCGTGCCCTGGACGGCGCGGGAGGCGACGGTGGAAGCCGCCGGGGGACCGGGGGCGTTCGCGGGCAAGGTCGTGGTGGACGCGCTCAACCCTTACCTCGAATACCCGGCCGTCGAAGACCTGGGCGGACGCACCTCCTCCGCCGTCGTCGCCAGCCTGCTCGGCCCCGGCGCGCGGCTGGTCAAGGCGTTCAACACGATCAACTTTCAGGTGCTCGCCGACCGGGCCCGGCCCGACGCGCCGCCAGCCGGGCGCATCGCCATCCCGCTCTGCGGTGACGACGAAGACGCCAAACGCACCGTCGCCGCGCTTGTGGAGGCCATCGGCTTCGCGCCCGTGGACGTGGGCGGCCTGGAGCGGGGCCGCTGGCAGGAGCCGCACCGGCCGCTTTACGACCGGGACTTTTCCCCGGCCGAGTTGGCCCACGAACTTGCCCGCCTCGACCGCGGGGCCAACTCCCACTGAGCACCCGCGTCCGGCACCCACCCCAACGATCTCCCGATGGCCGAACCTTCCTCCGACTGCTCCCGCGTCTGGCTGATCACCGGTTGTTCCTCCGGCTTCGGCCGCGCCTTGGCCGAGGCGGCGCTGGCGGCCGGCCACCGCGTCGTGGCCACCGCCCGCAAGCCCGAAGCCCTTGCCGACCTGGAACAACTCGGCGCCGAGGCGGGCGCCTGCCGTGCCGTCGCCCTGGACGTGACCGACGAGGCCCAGGCCCACGCCGCCGTGGCCACCGCTGTCGAGGCGTTCGGCCGGCTCGACGTGTTGGTTAACAACGCCGGCCACGGGCTGATCGGCGCGGTGGAGGAGGTCTCCGACGCGCAGGCTCGCCAACTCTTCGACACCAACGTCTTCGGCCTGTTCAACGTCACGCGCGCCGCCCTGCCGGTGCTGCGCGCACAGGGTCACGGGCACATTCTGAACGTCTCCTCCGTCGGCGGGCTGGTCGCCCTGCTCGGCTCGGGGCACTACTGTGCTTCCAAGTTCGCCGTCGAGGGCATCAGCGAGGCGCTGGCCGAGGAGGTGCGCCCCTTCGGCATCCGGGTCACGCTCATCGAGCCCGGCGCCTTCCGCACCGACTTTGCCGGACGCTCCATCCAGCAGGCCCCGGCGCTGGGCGAGGTTTACGCCGGCACCGTGGGCAAGCGGCGGGCCGGCTTGAGCGACTTCGACGGCAAGCAGCCCGGCGACCCGGCCAAGGCCGCCCAAGCCATGCTCGCCGTCGCGGAACAGGAGGACCCGCCCCTGCCCCTGGTGCTCGGCGCCGATGCGCTCAAACGCGCCCGTGAAAAGGTCCACGCCCTCACCCGCGATCTCGATGCCAGCGAGGAGGCGGCCCTGAACGTGGACTTCCTCGACACGCCCGAGGAGCGGGGCGAGCACGCCGAGGCCATTGCCGCCGCCCGTGCGGCCCGCGGAGTGGAACTGACCCGAAGCCCCGACCGCCACGCGCCCGGCCTGCACCACGTCGCCATCCGGGCCGACGACTACGACGCCACCCTGCGTTTCTACACCGAGACGCTCGGCTTCCGCGTGCGCCACGTCTGGTCGTTCCCCGCCATGAACATCCAGCGCGGCACGTTCCTGGACGCCGGTGACGGCAGCACCTACGTCGAACTTTTCGACCGCGAGGCCCACGTCGGCGCCGAGGGCCGGCCCCGGCGGCCGGGCGAGGAGGTCGTCACCGGTGCGCTGCTGCACTTCGCCCTGCGGGTGCCCGACGCGGGGGCGGCCTACGAACGCGCCCTGGCCGCCGGGGCACGCCTGCACACCCCGCCGGTCGCCTTCACCTACGGCGAGCCGCCGCTCTCCGCCCGTATCGCGCTGGTTTACAGCCCCAACGGCGAGGTCATCGAGTTCTTCGAGAACGACGACCTTTGAGTCAACATCTCGGGATCTGACCTGCGTCTCCGCCTGGGCGGGTCTTCAACGTCAGTGGCGTCCAGGTGCCGGGTCGGTCGTCAAGCGGAAAGTCATCCGAAAGGATAGGTCTGCCCCCCTTCAACGGGGTAGGCGAAGTGTATCCCTCCGAGCAATGGCAGAAGGGGGCGGGAGGACGAACTTGGTGGGGGTGCTCCTGGACCGTTTGTCCGTTAACCGCCCGAATCTCGACCGGGTCCTGGCGACTAACCGTGAACGCATCCCTCGGAAACAAACCCGCCCCCGGCTCCTCCTCCGACTCCGGGGAGGCCCCCACCACCGTGGTTGTCCACGGCCGCGAAGCGCCGGGCGAAAGCAAAGCGAGACCACCGCGGGAGCAGACGAAGCCGTCCCAGACGCCGCCGGTGCCGTCGAACGACGCGCGACCTGACCCTGGTCGGAACAGGTTCCGCGGCCCGGGGACGCTGGCCGCCGTCGCCGTCGCGGTCTTCATGCTGCCGCTGGACTACACCGTCGTGGCGGTTGCGCTGCACGACATCCAACGCGACCTCGGGGCGAGCTACGCCGACCTGCAATGGGTGGTCAACGGTTACACGCTCACCTTTGCCGCCTTTCTGCTGGCGGGCGGGGGTCTGGCCGACCTGCTCGGGCGGCGGCGGGTGTTCCTGATCGGCTTGGGCGTCTTCGCGGCAAGCTCCCTTGCCTGCGGCCTGGCCTCCGCCGCGCTGGCGCTCAACGTCGCCCGCGCTGCCCAGGGCGTCGGGGCCGCGCTGCTGTTCAGCGCCGCCGTCCTGCTGCTGGTTCAAGAGTTTACTGAACCCGCGGCCCGCGCGCGGGCCTTCGGCGTCTTCGGTGCCGTGGTCGGCCTGGGCGCGGGCCTCGGTCCCCTGATCGGCGGGGTCATCGTGAGCCTGGCCGGCTGGCGCTGGGCTTTCCTCGTCAACGTGCCCGTCAGCTTGGCGGTGGCGGCACTGACCCTCGTCACCGTCCGCGAATCTCGCGACCCCGAGGCCAAGGGCGTGGATTGGGGCGGCACCGTGACCTTCACCACGTCCTGCTTCCTGCTGATCTACGCGCTGATCTCCGGCAACGAGTCGGGCTGGGGGAGCCGGTTGGTGCTGGCCGCTTTCGCCGGGTCGGCCCTGCTGCTGGCCGGGTTTGTCGCCGTCGAGCGGCGGCGCTCCTACCCGATGTTTGACCTGAGCCTGTTCCGCAACCTCCGCTTCGTTGGGGTCTGTTTGCCGCCCCTCGTGCTTTCGACGGCGTTCTGGGGCGTGTTCCTGTTTGCGCCGATGTATTATCAGGTGGCGCTCGGCTACACCCCGTTCCAGGCCGGCCTTGCCGTGTTGCCCTTCGCCGCGCCGCTGTTCGTCACGGGCCCGGTCGGGGGCTGGCTGGCCGGTCGCATCTCGACCCAGCGCCTGCTCGCCCTGGGTCAACTCCTGGTGGGTGCCGGCTCGCTCGGATTGCTCTTGGCCAACCGCGATTCGGGCTGGCGGGCGTTTGCGCTCGGCGCGGCCGTGTCCGGCATCGGCACCGGCCTCATCAACGGACAGATGACCAACGCGGCCATGAGCATCGTGCCGCCGGAGCGCAGCGGCATGGCCTCGGGCATCAACGGCACCATGCGCCAGATCGGCGTGGCGCTGGGCTTCGCCGGCCTCGGCGCGATCCTTGCCGCCGCGACGGGGGCCGCCTTTGCCCCGGCGGCCGCCGCCCTGCACGTGACCGCGGGCGACTCGGCGGTTCTGGCCGGTTTCGTCATCAAGGGTGACCTGACCGGCGGTGCCGCACGGCTGCCGGAGGCCCTGCACCCCGCCTTCCTGGAGGCCGCCCACACGGCGTTGTTCCACGGCTTCCGCACCATCGCCACCGTGGCCGGGTTGGTCGGTTTGGGGGGTGCGGCCGCGACGTTCGCGCTGCTGCGTGGGGTCACCGCGCCTGCCGCCCCGGCTGCCTCCTCTCCTGCCCTCTCCCATTGAAGATTCACTAACTTCCGTCATTGGGAGGTCCCAATAACCACGATTGGTTAAACGCAGACCGCTTTACAGAACCTTTGCATATGAACTCGGACCATCACCGTGTCGCCAACCCTGTCGTCTTCCTCGTTGGGGCGACCGGTCAGACGGGCAAGCTACTGCTTCAGGAGTTCGACAGAAATCCTGGACAGGTATCCCTCCGCTTGGGGGTTCGCTCGCCCGAGGAGGTCGAGAAGCTGCGTTCCGCGGGCCGCGACGCAGTGCAATTCAACCTCGACGATCCTCGCACCTTCGCGGCCGCACTTGCGGGCGTGGACCGGCTCTACTTATTGACCGGCTACACCGTCGCAATGTGCCACCAGAGCAAGACCTTGGTGGATGCCGCCCGCAAGGCGGGGGTGCGCCACATCGTCAACCAGAGCGTCTTCGCCGAGTGGGACTGCACCGATCCGCACTTCGTCTGGTTCGGCTTGGTTGACCGTTACATTGAAGCGAGCGGCATCGCGTGGACGCACCTGCATCCGAACATCTTCATGGAGTATCTGTTGAGCAGTTCTCCTCCGAAAGGCGGTGTGTTCTCCGTGTTCTGGGGTGAACCCAGAGTAGGTTGGGTGGCCTTACGCGACGTCGCCGCCGTTGCGGCAACGGTTTTGCGGGAGGGGCCGGAAAAGCACGGCGGTCGAGACTACTGGTTGAGCACGGAGACCCACACCGGCCCACAGGCCGCAAACATTTTGAGCGAAGCACTCGGTCAGCCGATCAGGTGCGAGGTCAAGGACCCGGACGAGTTCGCCGCGATGTTCACCTCAGGCGCCATTAAGGTCGAGTTTTGGTATGCTCAGGGCGCGGTGGAGTGGAACCGGCAGATCGCCGACGGCCGGATGGGCTACATCGGAACCATCCGTGACGACGTGCCTTACGTCACGGGCCAACGCGCCATGACGCTGAGGGAGTGGGCAGTGGAGAACCGTGAGCGACTGCTGTCGTTCGTCAACGAAAGGTCATCCGATGCTTGAAGCAAACAAATCGCTCGTGCGAAACTTCTTCAAGGAGGTCATCCATGAACGCAATCCGGATGCGGCGGATCGTTACCTGGCTCCAGACTTTCGCAGTCACACCAACCCGACGCTTGGGTGGGGGCCGGAAGGCTACAAGGCGTTTGCCCGGCAGATTGCAGTTGGCTTTGACAACTTCAAGGGTGAGGTGCAGGCCATTGTGGCCGAAGACGATCTCGTGATGGTTCGCACGCTCTGGCGCGGCAAGCACGTCGGAGACTTCCTGGGCCACAAAGCAACCAACAACCTTGTCCAGTATGCGGTTGCTGATACCTTCCTGGTCGTTGATGGCAAGCTGTCCCAGCATTGGGACGTTGTGGACACAAACAAGCCTTGGGAGAAGGATTAACCTCAAACGTCAATCGCGGTTAGTTCATATTCGTTAAGCCCCGTGCGAACTTTGCTCATAAACCACCAGACTGAACATTTGTGCGCTTATCCGCACGTGGAGTAGGGGTTCAGGTCAAAGGCGGTGGACAAGTGCATGGCCGTTTGCCCGTAGAAGATAGAATGCAACCGGCCTCCCGATAACGCACCGAGAACTTAGCGGTTGGACACAGAGTTGCCCAACCCGCAAGTCACCAACCAGCCGCCGCACACCTTTCATCGTTTCGCCCGCGACCACGCGGCAACCTTCGCACCCGCCCCATGATGACCGAGGAGGACCCCGACGAACAGTTCTACCGCGACACCGCCGCGCTCGCCTTCCCCAAGCTCGATGACCGGCAGGTGGCCCTGCTCGAACCGCTAGGCCGGCGGCGCACCCTGCGCGCGGGCGAAGCCCTCTTCGGGGCCGGCCAGCGCGACGTGGGCTTCACCGTGGTCCTGAGCGGCGAACTGGAGGTCTTCGAGGCGCGCGACGGCCACGAGCAGATCCTCGCCACGCCCGGGCCGCGCGACTTCGTGGGCGACGTGGCCATGCTCAACGGCACCTCCGCCCTGGCCAGCGCGCGGGGCCGGGCGGACGCCTCGGAGATCCTCGAAGTGCCCGCCGCGGAGCTGCGCCGCGCCCTGGCCGAGTTGCCGGGCCTGGGCGAGCCCATCGTGCGCGCCTTCATCGTCCGGCGCGAGCGGCTGCGGCGCGACCCGGAGTTCGCGGGCCTGCGCGTGGTCGCCCCGGCCGGCTCGCGCGAGGGGCACCGGCTCCACGACTTTCTGGACAAGAACCACATCCCCCACCGGCTGGTGGACGCCGACGGCGACGACGGCCGGGAACTTTGCGCGCGCTTGCACCTCACGGAGCGCGACCTGCCCACCCTGGTGGACGGCCGCGGCGCGCCCCTGCGCCGGCCGTCGGTGCGCGAGGTGGCCCAGGTCGCGGGCCTGCTCCGGCCGCTGGCGACCGCGGGCGAAGGCGAGGTCCGTTGCGACGTCGCCATCGTCGGCGCGGGGCCGGCGGGGCTTTCCGCCGCGGTCAACGCCGCCTCCGAGGGGCTGCACACCGTGGTGCTGGAGAGCTACGCGCCGGGCGGGCAGGCGGGGTCCTCCTCGCTCATCGAGAACTTCTTCGGCTTCCCGACCGGCATCAGCGGGGGCGAGTTGACCAACCGCGCCCAGCTCCAGGCGTTCCGCTTCGGCGCGCGGATCTCCACCCCGGCTCAGGCGCTTTCCCTCTCGTTCAACGACGACAACGACGGCGACGACACCCACGGCGTGACCCTGCAAATCGACGGCGGCGGCGCCACCCTGCGCGCCCGCTGCGTCATCCTGGCCACCGGCGCCGACTACCGCCGCATTGAGGCCGAAGGGCGCGAGCGCTTCGAGGGCCGGGGCGTTTACTACGCCGCCACCGCGCTCGACGGCCCGCTCCACCGCGGGGCCACGGTGATCGTGGCCGGCGGGGGCAACTCGGCCGGCCAGGCGGCGATGTTCCTCTCCGAAGGCGCCGCGAAGGTGCTGCTGGTCATCCGTGCGGGCGACCTTTCCCGGAGCATGTCGAGCTACCTCTCGCGCCGGGTGGAAACCAAGGACAACGTCGAGATCCTCTGCCACACCGAGATCCGCCGCATGACCGGGGCCAACGGGCTGGAGGCCGTCGAGCTGGAGAATACCCAGACCGGCGAGCGCCGCACGGTGCAAACCCCCGCCGTCTTCTCGATGATTGGCGCCAAGCCCTGCACGGGCTGGCTGCCGGCCGAGATCGCCCGGGACGCCAAGGGCTTCATCCTAACCGGCCCCGCCGTGGTCGGCGCGCCCGCGTGGAAAGACTGCGGCCGGACGCCCGGGCCGATGGAGACCAGCCACCCCGGCGTGTTCGCCGCGGGCGACGTGCGCGCCGGCTCGGTCAAACGTTGCGCCGCGGCCGTGGGCGAGGGCGGCATGGCCGTAGAGGGCGTCCACCAGACGCTCGGCACCTACGCCTGAGCCGGGGCGTCGAGAGCTTTTAGGGGTAGCGGATACGGTTGGTGGTCTCCTCCAGCGCGGCGAAGGGCAAGCGCCCCTTTGGAGTCTTGGCGGCTCCGCGCGACCTACCCATCCACCTGACCGGTGTTGATCGTTGTGCGACTTGGCCACCCTCTCCGCGGTTCCATGAACCCGACCACAGCGCGGTGGCGAACGCGCCGGGGCGGGCCACGCCGGCTTCGTTCGCCTCAACCCTTTCGCCATGGCGCGTCCCTGGGCTTAGCTTTGTTGAGTCGCCCCGGAACCTTCCCGCCCCATGCAAATCGAGAACCTGCCCTTCGGCACGACCGATTGGTCCACCGTCGAGGCCACCGAGCACCCGGGTGACACCGGCCGGGCCTTCTGGCGCACCCGGCACTTCGGCCCAGTGCGCGTGCGCATGGTCGAATACACCCCGGGCTACCTGGCCAATCACTGGTGCTCCAAGGGGCACGTCCTGCTCTGCCTGGAGGGCGAGTTGCACACCGAGCTTGCCGACGGCCGACGCTTCGTGCTCACCCCGGGCACCAGCTACCAGGTCGCCGACGGGGCCGAGGCGCACCGCTCCTCCAGCCCGCGCGGCGCGAAGCTCTTCATCGTGGATTAACCCACGCTTGGCCCCGCTTAGATGGCTTTCCCTCTTCTCTCCATGTATCAGCACGCCATCAACACTGACGCCCTGCCCTGGACCACCCTGGACTTCCCGGGCGTGTCCATGCGCGTCGTCCACCAGAACCCCGCCACTGGGGCCATGACCGTGCTGACCCGCTTGGAGCCGGGGGCGAGCATCCCCGCCCACCGCCATTCCCACGCCGACGAGAGCGTCTTCGTGCTCGCGGGTGACTTCGTGGAAGCGGGCGTTGCCCACGGGCCGGGCAGCTTCTTTGTCGGGGCCGCGGGCAGCGCCCACGGCCCGCACGAG
The DNA here is from genome assembly GCA_964243185.1 of uncultured Chthoniobacterales bacterium. GTDB lineage: Bacteria > Verrucomicrobiota > Verrucomicrobiia > Chthoniobacterales > SZAS-18 > CAXTFX01. Next base: position 1,879 of record CAXTFX010000068.1, on the reverse strand, counting down.
AGCCGGATCGGTTGCACGGTCTTGACCACGTTCTCCGCCCCGCTGGACTTCGAGCTGGTCTGACCCCCCGCACATCGCCATGTCGCCATGCGCCTAACCCAGCGTTCAAGGGAACGTTTCGGGGCGGCCACCCTGTCCCGCTTGCCACGCCCCCTTGCGCCAGCCGCCGTCGCTGACCTTGGCTACGTTAAGCGTCTTTTCCCACCATCTCAGCCACCTCATGCGTCCACTTCGCGTCATCCACACCCAAGGCGATCTCGACGGTGCCTGCTTTCTGTATGCCGTCGCCAACGCTTACACCGCCTTGACCCACCAGGCTCCCTCCCTGGAAGGGTGGGCACGCGGCCTGCGGCAGTTGCCCCACGTCATCGACTTCATGGACGGCTGCGTGGGCACCACGGGCGGCTACACCACCGAGCCTGGATTGTTGGAGCCGGCGGCCAACCGGGTGCTGGAGGCACTTTCCGGCGAGCCGGGGAAGCTGCGGGCCGGGCTGGTGCCTTCGCCCTGCGACCTGTCCTCCGTTGGCCGCCTGATCAGCCCTTCGTCCGTCGCCGTGTTCCGCTACGATGGCGGCGCGCACCACGCCCGCGATGTCGATCACTGGGTGTGCGGGGTCGCCGCGGACCCCTCGGCGTCCACGGTGCATGTGGCCTGCTCCATCCGCTACCTGGATGCCTCCCGGGTGCCGGGCCAGGTTTACGAGGAACTGCCCCACCGTGAGTGCGCGCGGCACTCGAACGATTTCCTGTCGGAGGCTCACAAGTTCAGGATCGTGCCGGGTTCTGTCCTCCACGTCCGGATAGCCTGACCGCGGCGCGGTCACGAACGCGCCCCTGGCCGTTAACCCCGGTCCCGCAAGCACGTCCGTCCCCGGCCAGCCGTCGTCGCTTTAGCTTGGCTCCCGTCAGTCCGCTTTCGCCCCGTCGGCCTCCTCCCATGTCCCTGACCGTCACTCCCGCCACCACCGAGGACGGCGCCACCGTCGAGGAGCTCTACCACGCCATGTATGCTTTCCTGGATGAGCCCGCCACGCCGGCCGACTGGCTGGAGAACGTTCTCTCCCAAGCGTTGAGTGGTCAGCGTCACCTCTGGCTGGCCCGGCTCGGCCCGGAGGCCATCGGCTTCGTGGACTTCAAGCTCTTCGCCCACCACCCTGGCGCCGCGGCCAGGTTCTGCCGCCTCTTCGACCTGTTCATCCTGCCGGCCGGCCAGCGGCGCGGCCACGGCCGCGAGCTGGCCCGGCAGGTTCTCGCCGCCGCTGCCGCGGAGGGTGCCGACAGCGTCGAACTTAACGTTTCACCCCAGAACAAGGCTGCGCAGGCGTTCTGGCAGAGCGTCGGCTTCGAGCTATACCTCTTCACCTACCGGCAGTCACTCGGCCCCGCCACGCCGGCCGCCTAGCTTAAACACCGTTGCCGCGTGCTAACCCCTTTTTTGCGACCAGCTTTTATGTCGGTGCGCCACTTAGGAGTTCTGCGACACAGGGGCCCAGCGCCAACGGTCGGCCCGCGTCGGTCGGCAGGACCCCCCAAGGGCGAGCGCCGCCCGGGGCGGGGCGCTCTCCCCGCGCCGGTCCGGGCAGGGCGCGCAAAACCCCTTGTCACCTGCCCCGCCAACCCGTTAGCTGCCGGCCAGCGGTCCGGGCGGGTCCTCTGGGTCGCTCTGTGCTCCTGGCTCTGTTCCACCCCACACCTCCCCCCGCCGGGCAGCCGCGGGTGGCAGCCTGCCGACCGGACCGGAATGGGCTACGGGGTTCACCTTCATCGCCGACGTTGGTTCGTCCACTTTCCGTTAGGGGCTATCCAGCGTCCCCCCCCCTTTCAGCCATGAACGTTACCCTCCGGGAAGTGTGCGATGAGGACCTGCCCATCTTCTT
>CAXTFX010000067.1:0-13734 GCA_964243185.1 uncultured Chthoniobacterales bacterium | reverse complement strand
GACAGCGTGAAGGTCCACACGCGGGTCGTGGAGGGCGACAAGGAGCGCATCCAGATCTTCCAGGGCATCGTCATCGGCCGCAAGGGCACGGGGCTGAACGCCAACTTCACCGTGCGCCGCATCTCCTACGGCGAGGGCGTCGAGCGCGTGTTCCCCGTCCACAGCCCCCGCGTGGCCCGCGTCGAGGTGGACAAGCCCGGCACCGCCCGCCGCGCCAAGCTCAACTACCTGCGCGACCGCAAGGGCAAGAGCGCGATGGCCGTGCGCGAGGTCAAGGGCGCCTGAGAATCAGCCACGGAAGTCACAAAAAAGGGGAAGCGGGCTGGTGCCGGCTTCCCCTTTGGCGTTTTTCGTGCCTTCTGTGGTGGGATGAAACCTGCGACCCGCAGCCGTCCGCACCTGGAGCACGAGGAACGGCTGCGCGGGCGCGGCGTCGAGCTCGTCGCCGGGGTGGACGAGGCCGGGCGTGGACCCCTGGCCGGGCCGGTGGTCGCGGCGGCGGTGGTGCTGCCGGCGGGGTTCCGGCACGGGCGGTTGAACGATTCCAAGCAGCTCTCGGCCGAACGGCGGCGGGTCATCTACGCGGAGTTGACCCAGAACCTGGACCTGCTCTGGCACGTCGCCGTCGTGGGGCCGGCGGAGATTGACCGGGTGAACATCTACCGGGCGACCGTCGCGGCCATGCGCCAAGCGGTCGAGGGGTTGGCGCGCCGGCCGGGGCACGTGCTCATTGACGGGCTGCCCATCCGGGGTTTCCCCGTGCCGCAGACCGCCCTCGTCGGCGGGGATGCGACGAGCCTGTCCATCGCCGCGGCCAGCGTGCTGGCGAAGGTCACGCGCGACCGGCTCATGGAAGGCTACGACCGGGAGTTCCCCGCCTACGGCTTCGCCCGGCACAAGGGCTATGCGACGGGCCAACACTTGGCTACGCTCGCCCAACATGGCCCGTGCCCCATCCACCGTTTCACCTTTCGGCCGATCTGCCAGCCGCGGCTGCCTCTGGCTGTTGGACGCCCGGCTGCCGCTCCGCCACCCGCTCCGGCGCTGGCTGGAGCGCCGGGCCTTGGGGCTTGAGGAAGACCCGCGCCGCCGGCTCGGGCGGGATGGGGAGCGGCTGGCCGCGCGGCACTTGCGCCGGGCGCACGGGTTCCGCGTGCTCTACCGGAACTACCGCGCCCCCGGCAAGTGGGGCGGGGAGGTGGACCTCGTCTGCCGGGACGGGACGATGCTGGTGTTCGTCGAGGTGAAGACCCGCGCCAGCCTCGCGTTCGGCCGCCCCGCCGAGGCGGTCAACGCGGAGAAGGAGGCGCTCATCGCCCGCGGCGCCCGCTCGTGGCTGCAACGGCTGGACGACCCGGACGTGCGCTTCCGGTTCGACATCGTGGAGGTGGTGATGGCCCCGGGCCAGACGCCGGAGATCAACCTGATCCGCGATGCGTTCACGCTGTCGGAGCGGGAGATGTTTTAGGGGGGCCGCCCTCCGGGCGGAATGACGGAGCCCGAAGCTCGAAAGTCTGAAGTGCCAACGACGAAGGGCGGCCGGCCGCGCCGGGTGAAGCCGCGGGCTGCCGGCACGTCGGAGTCACCGGGAATCCTGTCCGCAGCTTGCCCCGGGAGGAGCGCGGGGGAAACTTGGGGGCACCTCCTCCCCATGCAAACCATCGTCATCGGCCACCGCAACCCCGACATGGATTCGGTCTGTGCCGCCGTCGGCTACGCGGAGCTCAAGCGCCGCCTGGACCCGGCGGGCGACTACCGCGCCGCCCGCGCCGGCGGTCTCAACGCGCGTATCGAATACGCCTTCGACCGCTTTGGCGTCGAGCCCCCGCCGGCCGTGACGGACGTGACCCCGCAGGTCCGCGACGTGATGACGGCGCCGGTCATCTCCGTGCGGGCGGAGGACACCGTCGCCGTGGCCATTTCCTCCATCGAGGAAAAGCGCCTGCGCGGGCTGCCGGTGACGGACGACGCGGGGCGCTGCCTCGGGCTGTTGAGCGCGTTCAAGATCACGCACCACCTGTTCCCCCCGAAGCGGCAGGTGGAGAACGCCCGCGTGGTCCGCGCCTCGCTGGACGACATCGCGCGCACCTTCGACGGCGTCGTCGTGACCGGCGGCTGCGACGGGGAGCTGCGCGACTACATCCTGATGGTCGCGGCGATGAAGGAAGCTTCGTTCTCCGCCCGGTTGGAGCGGGTCAGCGCGGGGAACGTGGTGGTCTTCGCCGGGGACCGCGACGGCATCCAGCGCCGGGCCATCGCGCGGCGGGTCCGGGCCATCGTCGCCACGGGCGGGCTGCCGTTCCTGTCAGAAATCCGCGAGCTGGCCGCCGCCGCCGGGGTGACGCTGTTGCGCTCGGCCTACGACACGGCCACCAGCGTGCTCCTGGCGCGCGGGGCGGTGCGGGTGAACTCGATGGTGGACCGGGAGTTCCCCGCCTTCAGCCCCGACACGCCGCTGGAAACGGCCCGCGCGCGGGCGGCGGAGGACTCCGCGTTCGCCTTCCCCGTGCTCGACGCCAGCCGGCGGCTGGTGGGCATCCTGTCGAAGTCCGACCTCCTGAAGCCCGTCCCGCGGCAGCTCATCCTGGTGGACCACAACGAGTTGGGTCAAGCCGTGCGCGGGGCCGACCGGCTGGCCATCGTGGAAATTCTGGACCACCACCGGCTCGGCGGGTTCGCCACGACGCAACCCATCCACTTCTGGAACAACCCGGTCGGGAGCACGTCCACCATCGTCGCCCAGCTCTGGTTCCAGCACGGGGAAACGCTCCCCGCCCCGCTGGCGGGCTTACTCATGGCCGGGCTGGTGTCCGACACCCTCAACCTGACCTCGCCGACGGCCACCCCGACGGACCGCGCCGTGCTCGAACGGCTGGAAGCCCTCGCCGGGGTGCGCGCGGTGAACCTGGCCGGGGAGATCTTCGCCGCCGGCAGCCCGCTGCGGACGCTGTCCCCGACGGAGGCGATCATGGTGGACTGCAAAGACTTCGACGAGGACGGCGTGCGCTTCACCGTGGCCCAGATCGAGGAGGGCGGCTTCGAGGCGTTCGAGGAAAAACGCGGGGAACTGGCCGGGGCGTTGGACGAGCACTGCCGGGCGGGCCGGCTGTTCTTCGCGGCGCTGCTGGTGACGGACGTGCATACGCAGAACTCCCGTCTGCTGATGGCCGGGGACGACAACGTGCGGCGCGCGGTTGATTACCCCGAAGCGGGGCCCGGCGTCTGGCGGCTGGACGGGGTGGTTTCCCGCAAGAAACAGTTGTTGCCCTACCTCATCGGCTGCCTGCGCCAGGCGCGGCGGGAGAACGGCTGACATTTGGCGAGGGGCAGCTATCCTCCCGGCCGTCCGTTCCCGGGAACTCATGGCCAACGAACCCTCCGGCCCCGGTGCCGCCGCCGCGCCCGCGCCGTCCACGCCGCCGTCGCGCTGGCGGGCGTGGTTTTTCCGGCCGCCGGAGGGCTCGCGGGAGACGCTCGCGCCGGGCGTGCGGGCCATCAACCTGCTGGCCGCGCTGCTCCTGCTCTCGCTGTTGCTCTGGCTCTCGCTCACGGGCGTGGGCTACCATTGGAACTGGGGGCCGGTGCTCGAGCGCTGGCGGCTGTTCCTTTCCGGGTGGACGACGACGCTGGGGATGTCGGTCGTTTCCCTGGTCGGGGCGACCGTCGTGGGCACGGGGTTCGCCCTCGCCGGCCGGGCGCGGTTCCTGCCGTTGCGTTACCTGTCGAAAATCTACGTCGAGGTCGTCCGCGGCACGCCGTTCCTGGTGCAGATCCTCATCGCCTACTACGGCGTGGCCAACGCGGCGGGGATCAACAACCGCTACCTCATCGGCGGCCTCACCCTGGCGCTGTTCGGCGGTGCCTACATCTCGGAAGTCGTCCGCGCCGGCATCGAGAGCATCAGCCAGAGTCAGCTCGAAAGCGCCAAGGCCATCGGGCTCACCCCGGCGCAGACCTATCGCTACGTGATCTTCCCGCAGGCCATCCGGCTGGTCCTGCCGCCGATGGCCGTGCAGTTCGCGGGGTTGATCAAAGACTCGTCCATCCTGAGCTTCGTCGGGGTAGGGGAATTCGCGTTCAACGCTAAACTGGTCGGGGACAACACGTATTCACCCCTGGAAGCCTACCTGCCGCTGGCGGCCGGCTACCTGTTGTTGACGCTGCCGATTTCCTTTTACACGCGCCGGCTGGAAGGGCGGCACCGGTTTGAAACCTGACCGATGAAGCTCCACGTCGCCAACGTTTCCAAAACCTTCGGGGAGCAGCGCGTCCTGGACGGCATCGGCCTGCGCTTCGACGAGGTGCAAAGTCTCGTGCTCATCGGCCCCTCCGGCGGGGGCAAGTCCACGTTCCTGCGCATCCTCGCCGGGCTGGAATACCCGGATCGGGGCACCCACGGCCCCGACGACGCGCCGGCCGTGAGCATTGACGGCCAACCGGTCGTCTATGAGGAGCGCGCCCTGATGGCCCACCGGCGCACCATCGGGACGGTGTTCCAAGCGTTTAACCTGTTCCCGCACCTCACCGCCCTCCAGAACGTGACCCTGCCGCTCGAAAAGGTCCACGGGGTTCCCCCGGCCGAGGCGCGCGCGACGGCGATGGCGGCGCTGGAGCGGTTTCGCCTCGCGAAACACGCCGGCAAGCGGCCGGCCGAGCTCTCCGGCGGCCAGCGCCAGCGGATCGCCATCGCCCGCGCGGTGGCCATCAAACCGCGGTTGCTGTTCTTCGACGAGCCGACTTCCGCGCTGGACCCGGAGATGACCGGGGAGGTGCTCGGGCTGATCGAGGAGCTCAAGGACGAGGGGCGCGACTTCGTGCTCGTCACGCACGAGATGGGCTTCGCCCGGCGCGTGGCCGACCAGGTGGCGCTCCTGGCCGAGGGCCGCATCGTGGAGAGCGGGCCGGCGGCGCAGGTGTTCGACGCCCCGGCGCACGAGGTCAGCCGGGGTTTTTTCGCCAAGGTGCTGCGTTACTGACGGCCCCCGGCCGCGGAGGACGACGGGGGCAACGTCCACGGGTTGCTGGGCGTGCCGTCCGTGGTCCCTTCGCCCACCGGACGCGGACCCCGGTAGGCAGCCGGGCGGTCCAACTCCCGCGGGTTGAGCCAGCCCCGGCCGTAGAAGTCGCGCTCTTCCTGGGTCCAGGCGCAACTCCCCAACGTCAGGGCGGCCAGTAACGCCAGCACCGCCGTGGTCGGAAAGGAGGGGCGTTGCATGGGTGCCGCACCGTGGCACGGTCGGCGCCGCCGGCGCAAGGGGAGCGTTGCCCTAGAACGACCGCGGCAGCCCGAGGACGTGCTGGGCGATGTAGGACAACACGAGGTTGTTGTTCACCGGGGCACCCTGGTAGAGACGGGTTTCCCGCAGCTTACGCTCCACGTCGAATTCCGAGGCGAAGCCGTTGCCGCCGTAGGTGTCCAGGCAGGCGTTGCCGGCCATCCAGGACGCCTCGGAGGCGAGCAGCTTGGCCATGTTCGCCTCGGCGCCGCACTTCTCGTTGGCGTCGAACTTCGCGGACGCCTGCCGGCGCATCAGGTCGGCGGCTTCGGTCATCAGGTGACCGCGGGCGATGGGGAACTGCACGCCCTGGTTCTGGCCGATGGGGCGGCCGAAGACGTTGCGCGCCTTGGCGTATTCGGCGGCGTGCTCCACGAACCAGCGGCCGTCGCCGACGCACTCGGCGGCGATGAGGATGCGCTCGGCGTTCCAGCCGTCGAGGATGTAGCGGAAGCCGCGGTTCTCCTCGCCGATGAGGTTTTCCGCGGGGATGCGGAGGTCGCGGATGGTCAGCGCGTTGGTGAAGTTGTTCATCATCACGCGGATGGGCTTGACCTCGATGGCGTCCCGCGATTCGCGCAGGTCCACGAGGAAGACGGACAGGCCGTAGGTTTTGTCCTTTTCCGTCGCCGGGGCGGTGCGGGCGAGCAGCAGCATCAGCTCGGAATACTGGATGCGGGAGATCCAGCGTTTCTCGCCGTTGACGACGTAGTGGTCGCCCTGCCGCACGGCCTGGGTGGCGAGCCGGGTGGTGTCGCTGCCGGCCTTCGGTTCGGTGACGCCGAACGCCTGGAGCCGCAGGTCGCCGGCGGCGATCTGGGGGAGCCAGCGCCGTTTCTGCTCGGGCGAGCCGTGACGTAACAACGTGCCCATGATATACATCTGCGCGTGGGCGGTGCCGGCGTTGCCGCCCATGTGGTTAACCTCTTCCACGATGAGGCAGGCGTCGGACAGCGGCAGGCCGAGCCCGCCGTATTCCTCGGGGATCAGGGCGGCGAGCAGGCGGTTCTTGGCGAACGCCTTCGCATATTCCTCCGGGTAGGAGCGGGTGAGGTCCAGCTCGCGCCAGTAGGGGTCGCCGAAAGGTTCGAGCGCCCGGCGCGTGCGCTCACGCAGGGCAGTCTGGGCGGGGGAATCGGTCAGGCCGGCGGCGGTGGGGGAGGCGAGGGGGGTGGGGTGCATGGGGCAATGACGGATGACCAGCGACGAACGGCGGAGGGTGGGGCTCGGCTTGGGATCTCAGGCGGCTTTCGTCGTTGGTCATCCGTCATTCCCCGGGGGAGCGGGGCGGCGCGACCTCGCGGTCGTGGGGCTGGCGGTTTCGGGGCTTGAAGGTGCCGAGGCTCCGCGCCAGGAGCGTGCCGTCCGGCGCCGTGACCTCGCACTCGGAGCAGAAGAGCGAGCGCCCCTGCGGGAAGGCGCGCGCCGCGGCGAGGAGCCGCTCGCCGCTGGCGGGCGCCAGGAAGTTGACCTTCATCTCGACCGTCACGCCGACGAGTCCCGTCGGGTTCAACGAACGGCCGGCGAGGCTCATGCAAACGTCCATGAGCGTCATGGTGACGCCGCCGTGGGTCACGTTCCAACTGTTACGCATGAACGGCTGGACGTTCATCCCGAGCCGTGCGCGGCCCTCCGCGATCTCCAGCACTTCGATGCCCAAATGCGCGACGAAATGGATGCCGCGCAACGCTTCGGATAGATCGGCCATAAAGGGGCGAAGGCGGTCAACCGGACACGATCTGACAGCGCGAGCACACCGGCCGGCTCCCGATGATCGAGCGCCAACGGTGCGGGCCGGTTTCGTGCACGGACGTGCCGCGGGCGTCCACCGCGACCGTGACCGGCATGTCCCGCACGGTGAACTCGTAGATCGCCTCCATGCCGAGGTCGGCGAAGGCGACGACGCGCTGGGCCTTGATCGCCTTGGAAACCAAGTAGGCCGCGCCGCCGACGGCCATGAGGTAGGCGGCGCGGTGCCGCCGGATGGCCTCGATGGCGACCGGCCCGCGCTCGGCCTTGCCGACCATCGCGAGGAGGCCGGTCTGCGCCAGCATCGTCTCGGTGAACGGGTCCATCCGCGTGGAGGTCGTGGGGCCGGCGGGGCCGACGATCTCGTCGCGCACGGGGTCCACGGGGCCGACGTAGTAAATGACCCGGCGGGTGAAATCCACCGGCAGCGGCTCGCCCCGCGCCAGCATCCCGACGAGCCGGGCGTGCGCGGCGTCGCGGCCGGTGAGCATCCGGCCCGAGAGCAGCAGCGTTTGCCCCGGCTCCCAGGACGCGACCTCGGCCGCGGTAAGCGCGTCGAGGTCCACGCGCCGGGAGCGTTCCACGTCCGGCGTCCAGGCCACGTCCGGCCAGTCGGACAACGCGGGTGGGTTCAACACGGCCGGGCCGGAGCCGTCGAGGACGAAGTGCGCGTGGCGCGTCGCCGCGCAGTTCGGGATCAGCGCGACGGGCTTGGAGGCGGCGTGCGACGGCGCGGTGCGGATTTTCACGTCGAGCACCGTGGTCAGCCCGCCCAGGCCCTGCGCGCCGATGCCGAGGGCGTTCACCTTCTCGTAGAGCTCGACCCGCAGCGATTCGAGCCGGTCCCGCGGCCCGCGGTCGAGCAGCTCGGCCATGTCAATCGGCTCCATCAGCGACTCCTTGGCCATCAGCATGGCCTTCTCCGCGGTGCCGCCGACGCCGAGGCCGAGCATCCCCGGCGGACACCAGCCCGCGCCCATCGTCGGCACGGTTTGGAGCACCCAGTCCACGAGCGAATCGGACGGGTTGAGCATGGCGAACTTGGACTTGTTTTCCGAGCCACCACCCTTCGCCGCCACGGTGACAGCCACCGTGTTCCCCGGCACCAGCCGGGTTTGGACCACGGCCGGCGTGTTGTCGCCGGTGTTCCGGCGGTCGAAGATCGGATCAGCCACGATGGAGGCGCGCAACGGGTTGTCGGGGTCGAGGTAAGCCCGACGCACCCCCTCGTTGACGGCGTCTTCCAACGCGCCGGTGAAGCCCGCCCAGCGCACGTCCATGCCAACTTCGAGGAACACGTTCACGATGCCCGTGTCCTGGCAGATGGGCCGACGGCCTTCGGCGCACAGGCGGGAGTTCGTCAGGATCTGCGCGATGGCGTCCCGGGCGGCGGGGGATTCCTCGCGCTCGTAGGCCCGCGCGAGGTATTGGAGGTAGTCCGCCGGGTGGTAGTAGGAGATGAACTGGAGCGCGTCCGCGACGCTCTCGATGAGGTCGTCCGGTGAGATCACAACGTTCATGGCAGGCACGGGAAGCGGGGGAACAACCCTGGTCGCGCGGGGACGCGAAGGAAACGCGCCGATGTGACAATTATCGGCGCGGCCGTTTATTCTGCGCGCGAAATCCGCGCCCGGGTCGAATCTTGGGCAAGCGGCGCACGGCAAAATTCCCCCTTGCGCCCGTCGGTCTCCGCAACCCCCCGGCGTAGATGGCAGTCACCCCCCCGGATTCGTTCCAAGGTTGGATCGGCAAAACGGAATCGCGCGTTGACGTGGTCACGTTGATGCCCATCGCCGCCCTTTCCGCCACCCTGGACCGGGACGACCCGGCGCCGCGGCCCGGCGACCCGCTGCCGCCGCTCTGGCACTGGATGTATTTCCTGGACGTCCGCCGCCGCCGCGACCTGGGCCGCGACGGGCACCCGGCGCGCGGCGGGTTCCTGCCCCCGGTGCCGCTGCCGCGGCGGATGTGGGCGGGCGGGCGGCTGCAATTTCACCGTCCGCTCCGCGCCGGCGAGGCCGCGACGCGCGAGTCGCGCATCGTCAGCGTGACGGAGAAAACCGGCCGCACCGGGCCGCTGGGGTTCGTGCTGGTGCGCCACGAGATCCGCGACGCCGCGGGCGCCCCGGCGATCACCGAGGAGCACGACATCGTGTATCGCGGCGACCCCCGGCCCGGCGACCCGGTATCCCCGCCGCGGTCGGCGCCGGCGGAGGCGACCTGGACGCGCGGGGTCGTCCCCGACGAGACGATGCTGTTCCGCTATTCCGCCCTGACGTTCAACGGGCACCGCATCCACTACGATTACCGGTATGCCACGGAGGTGGAGGGCTATCCCGGCCTCGTGGTCCACGGGCCGCTGGTGGCCACGCTGCTGCTCGACCTGCTGCGCCGCCAGCGGCCCGACGCCGCGGTCGCGCGGTTCGAGTTCCGCGCCGTCCGGCCGGTGTGCGTCACGGGCGCCGCGCTCACGGTCGGCGGGGAGCCGCCGGACGGCGACGGCCAGACGGTAACACTCTGGGCCCGGGACCACGACGGGTTCCTCACCACGGAGGGCGTCGCCACGCTGGCGTGAACCCCGAAACCCCATGCGCCCCCTTGACGGTATCACCGTGGTCGCCTTGGAACACGTCATCGCCGCGCCGTTTTGCACCCGGCAACTGGCCGAGCTGGGCGCGCGGGTCATCAAGGTCGAGCGGCCCGGGGTGGGCGACTTCGCGCGCGGCTACGACCAGCAGGTGCGCGGGTTGGCGTCGCACTTCGTCTGGGTCAACCGCTCGAAGGAAAGCCTTACGCTCGACGTGAAAAACCCGCGCGCCGTCGGGGTGTTAACCAAGCTGCTCGAGCGCGCCGACGTGTTCGTGCAAAACCTCGCCCCCGGCGCGGCGGCGCGGATGGGGTTGGGTTACGAGACGCTGAAGGAGCGGTATCCGCGGCTGATCGTGTGCGACGTTTCCGGCTACGGCGCGGACGGCCCGTATCGGAATAAGAAAGCCTACGACCTGCTGATCCAGAGCGAGGCCGGCTTTCTGTCCGTCACGGGCACGCCGGAGACGCCGTCGAAGTCGGGCGCATCAATCTCTGACATCGCCGCGGGCATGTATGCGTTCGCGAACATCCTCGCCGCGCTGCTCCAGCGCGGCCGGACCGGCGAGGGCTGCTACCTCGACGTCTCAATGCTGGAGAGCACCGTCGAGTGGATGTCCTTCCCAATGTATTACGCCTACGACGGCGCGCCGCCGCCGCCGCGCACCGGCGCGACGCACGCCACCATCACGCCCTACGGCCCGTTCCGCGCGGGCGACGGCAAGGTGGTCATGCTCGGCCTGCAAAACGAGCGCGAGTGGGTTAACTTCTGCGAGCAGGTGATCGGGCAGCCGGAGCTGGCGAAGAACGAGCGTTTTTCCCTCAGTTGGCGGCGGACGGCCGCCCGGGACGAACTGACCGCGACCATTGAGCAGGCGTTCTCGACGCTCACCGCCGAGGAGGTGATCGCCCGCCTGGACCAAGCCGGCATCGCCAACGCGCGCATGAACGACATGCACGAAGTCTGGAACCACGCGCAACTCCGGGCACGCCACCGCTGGACCGAAGTGGACAGTTCCGCGGGGAAAATCACTGCGCCCAAGCCGCCCGGAGTTTCGACCGCCTGGCAGCCGCGCATGGAAGCCGTGCCGGCGTTGGGCCAACACACGGACACGATCCTCGCGGAACTCGGTTACGACGACGCGGCGATTCGAGATTTGCACCAGACCGGCGCGGTTTGAACCAACGACGATGGCTGTCTCCCGCATCCGCTCCTACCTTTACGTCCCGGGCAACCGGCCCGACCGCTTCGACAAGGCCTGCGCGGCGGGTGCGGACGCCGTGATCGTTGACCTCGAAGACGCGGTGCCGGCGGCGGACAAAGCCGGGGCGCGCGTGGCGGTTTCCCGGTGGCTGTCGGCAGAGCAGCCGGTGTTCGTGCGGGTCAATGCGATGGACACGCCGTGGTTTGGCGACGACGTCGAGCTGTGCGGCCAACCGGGCGTGGCTGGCATCATCTTGTCCAAGGCAGAGCACGTGGACGACGCCCGGCTGCAAGCGCGGATGAGCGGGACGCGCCCCGTCCTGCCGCTCATCGAAACCGCCCGGGGGTTCGCCAACGCGCCCGCGCTGGCGCGTGCGCCCTTCGTGCAACGGCTGGTCTTCGGCACCATCGATTTCCAGATTGATCTTGGCATCCAGGGCGAGGGCGAAGAATTGCTCTATTTCCGCTCGCAACTCGTCCTCACGTCCCGCCTCGCCGGCCTCCTTTCGCCGGTGGACGGCGTCGTGACCGCCATTGACGACACGGAGCGGATTCGCGCCGAAACGCAAAGCGCCCGCCGGCTCGGCTTCGGCGCCAAACTCTGCATCCATCCCCGGCAACTCCCCGCGATCCACGCCGGCTTTGGCCCCAGCGACGAGGAGATTGCGTGGGCAAGACGGGTGCTGGCCGCCGCCGCGGCCTCCAAAGGCGCCGCCGTCGCGGTGGACGGGAAGATGGTGGACCGCCCGGTGATCCAGCAGGCGGAAGAAATCATCGCCGAGACGGCGCGAAGAGCTTGAAGCTTCACCCGTTCACCCTATAAACGAATCTCGGGATAAGCCGCCGCCCGGACCCGCGGCGCGGCTCGTCTCTTCCTTATAGCGCAATCATAACCCCCCATGAGAACCCCCTCCTTCCTCCTCGCTGGCCTCCTGGCCCTGTCGTTGACCGCGCCCGCGTGGGCGCAGCAGCCGATTGTCATCAAGTTCAGTCACGTCGTGGCCGCGGACACCCCGAAGGGGAAAGGCGCGGAGTATTTCAAAAAGCTCACGGATGAGCGCCTCGCCGGGAAGGTGAAGGTCGAAGTTTACGCGAACAGCTCGCTCTACAAGGACAAGGAGGAGGTCGAGGCCCTGCAACTCGGCTCCGTGCAAATGCTCGCGCCCTCGCTCGCCAAGTTCGGCCCGCTCGGGGTCAAGGAGTTCGAGGTGTTCGACATGCCATTCATCTTCGATGACTACGAAGGATTGAACAAGGTGGTGGACGGCGCGGTCGGCACCGACCTGCTCAAGAAATTGGAGCCGAAAGGCTTCATCGGGCTGGGTTACTGGGACAACGGTTTCAAGTCCATGACGGCGAACAAGCCGATCCATAAACCCGAGGACATGAAGGGACTCAAGATGCGTATCCAATCGTCCAAGGTGCTCGACGCGGAGATGCGCGCCCTCGGGGCCTTGCCGCAGGTGCTGGCGTTCTCGGAGGTGTATCAGGCCATGCAAACCGGGGTCGTGGACGGTAACGAGAACACGATCTCCAACATTTACACCCAGAAGATGAACGAGGTACAGAAATACCTCACGCAGACCGAACACGGTTACATTGGCTATGCCGTCATCGTGAACAAGAAGTTCTGGGACGGCCTGCCGGCCGACATCCGCACCACCTTGGAAACGGCGATGAAGGAGACCAGCCAATACGTGCGCGGCATCGCGAAGAAAGAAAACGACGACGCGCTGGAAGCGATCCGCAAAACCGGCAAGACCCAGGTGATCCCGATCACGCCGGAGGAACGGAAAGCGTGGAAGAAAGCCCTGCTGCCGGTGCACAAAGACATGGAAACCCGCGTCGGCAAAGACATCATCCAAGCTATCTACCAATCCACCGGGTTCGACCCGAACAAACTGTAGCCTTCCACCCCCACGCGGGACCCCGCCACGGGGGAACCATGACACGCCCGAGATGTTCTTGAAGATTCTCGATCGTTTGGAGGAATGGCTGATCGCCTTCCTCATGGCCGGGGCCACGCTGGTGATTTTTGCCTCGGTCGTGCATCGCTACGCCTCCGGCTACCGCATCCCGTATGTGCAGGATGCGATGCTCAAGTTGAACATGAGTTGGGCGCAGGAGTTGTGCATTTACATGTTCGTGTGGATGGCCAAGTTCGGCGCGGCCTACGGCGTCCGCACCGGCATCCACGTCGGCGTGGACGTGTTGGTTAACCGGTTGCAACCTAAGGTTCGCGCGGGGTTCATCCTCTTCGGACTGATGGCGGGGGCCTTCTTCACGGGCGTCATCGGCACGTTCGGGGCGCGCTTTGTTTATCAACTCGCGCACAGCGACCAGACCACACCGGACCTGGAGGTGCCCGTCTGGATCGTTTACCTGGCGATCCCGTGCGGTTCCTACCTCATGTGCTTCCGCTTCCTGCAGGTGGCCTGGTCGTTCTGGCGGACGGGGGCGTTGCCGCACCACGACCACGCCCACGTCGGCGGGATGGAGGAAACCGAGAACCTCCCGGTCATCCCGCAGATGCACGACCCCATCCAGCCGGAGGACCTGCGATCCCCGGGCGGTCCGCGGGGGTGAGCATGGTCAACGTTCCCCCCCCATGAACACGACCATCCTCTTCCTGCTGTTGATCGCGCTGATGCTGACCGGGATGCCGATCAGCATCTCGCTCGGACTGACGGTGCTGACCTACCTGTTCGCCTTTACCCAGGTGCCCATCGAGTCCGTCGCGCTCAAGCTGTTCACAGGCATCGAGAAGTTCGAGATCATGGCGATCCCGTTCTTCATCCTGGCGGGGAACTTTCTCACCTACGGCGGGGTCGCCGCGCGGATGATCAAGTTCGCCACCGCGATGGTCGGCCACTGGTATGGCGGCCTCGCGCTGGCCGGCGTCGTGGCCTGCGCCATGTT
>CAXTFX010000066.1:0-13753 GCA_964243185.1 uncultured Chthoniobacterales bacterium | reverse complement strand
CGCCCCGCCCCGCCCCGCAGGGCGCGGCGAGGCCGTTGCCTTCACGCGCCGCCCGCAACGCCCGGCCCGCGACCAGGTTGAACCCGTTGCCGCTCCTCGCCAGGGCCTCCGCGCCGAGGGTCGCCCCCGCCGCCAGCGCGAGCAGCCCGCCCAGCGGCAGACGGCGCGGGAACGGACCCAGGACGCGGCCGACGAGCAAACCGGTGAACAGCAGCGGCAGGAAATACAGCGCCACCGCCCCCCCGCCGGTGAGGAGCAAGTTCGCCGGGTCACGCCAGGGTTCCCCGGCGCGGTCGGGCTCGTGTTGCAGGAGCAGTTTCACCGTTTTCGCCCCGGCGTAGATCCCCGTCCAGAGCGCGTAGGGCAGTAGCAGCCGGCCCGCGTTCCGGGCCAGCCACGGACCGAAGCCGCCGGTCCGTTCCCCGCCGGAAGCCGCGAAGAAAAAGGCCGCCGCCAGGAAGAACGGCACCACCCACGCGCTCAGGAACGCCGAGAGCGCCCCGGCCGCGGGCGTCACCGCGCCGCCCACCACCAGGCTGGCGTGGATCACCACCACGCCGAACGCCGCCAGCCCGCGCATCGCGTCCACGGCCGGCAGCCGCGGTCGGCGCGCCCCGGCGGGGGCGGGGTTCGCGGCGGGGTCAACCACGACGGGGGAGGCGGCCATCCCCGGTGTTAGCGTCCCGCGCGGGGGCTGTCCAGCGGGGGGCGGGGAAACCCGGGCGAGAACGCGCGTGGGTCTTTCCCCGGGCCGGGGCGCGCTTCCCGGGTATCCTCCCCGCCTTTTCCGACTGTCATGCCCACCGTGCCTCCCTCGTCCCGCGCTGTCCCCGAATGGTGCCTGCCCGCGCTCCTGGCGGCGGCCGTGGCGGCGTTTTTCCTTTACCAGGGGCTGCCCGCGCCGGACGTGGACGACCTCTTCTTCCTGGGGGCGCCGCTGCACCTGGTGACCACGGGCGAACTGGCCAACCCGCTCCTGCGCCGGTGGGCGGCCGGGTTCGGGACGGACCGGTATTACCTCCAGATGCCGCTGCACCCGCACCTGCTCGCCGGGTGGCTGGCGGTGCTCGGGGTGGGGACCGGGAGGGTGCTGGCCTTCTCGTGGGCGTGCTACGGGGTGGGCGCAGTCGGGCTGGCCGCGTTCCTGCGTCGGTTCGGCTGGGGCGCGGCGGACCTCTGGCGGCTCCTACCGGTTTACCTGACGCTGATGGTCTGGCTCGGGCAGCGGCCGGACACCGCGGCGTTCGCGCTGGTGTTCGCGGGGCTGGGGCTGCTGGACGCGCGGCGGGCGGGCGGGTTCGGGCGGGGGCTGGCCGGTTTCACGCTGCTGGGCGCCTCCGTGCTGTGTTACCCGACCACGGTGTTCTGGGCCGTGGCGCTGGGGGTGGCCGAAGTCGCCCGCGCGGCGTCCGAGGACGGTCTGGCGTGGCGGGGGACCCTCCGCGGCTGGGCGCCCGCGCTGGCGGCGGCCGTGGGGCTCGTCGGCGGGCTCTTTGTCGGGCTGGTGCGCGGGGAGGTGCGCGAGTTCCTGCGGGTGTTCCTGGCCCACCGCGCGTTGCGCGCGGCGCCCGCGCTGCCGGCGTTGGTGAGGAGCCTCCTGGCCGGCAACAAGGACTCGCTGGTCCTGCCCGTGTTCGTGCTCTTCCCAGTGCTCGCGGCGTGGGCGGCGTTCGCGCGCGGGGCGGTGCCGGCGCGGACGCGGGCGCTGGTGCTGGGGACCTTCGCGGCGGCGGTCGCCGGGGTGGGGACGTATTACTCGCTGGACTCGCGGGTGGGTTTCCTGCTGGGGTTCTTCCTCAGCGCCTTAGCCCTGGTGAGCGTATCCTTGCCGGGTGCCTGGCGGACCCCGGCGCGGTTGGGCATCGGGGGGCTCTTCGCGGTCGTGGGCGCCCTCTGGTTCCTGCAAACGGCCCTGCTGCGTCCACCCGGGGTCCAACCGCTGGCCGAGGCCCGCGCGCGCTGGGAGGCGGAGTCCCTCGGCCGGACCTTGTTCCTGGACGCGGCGGCAGCCCGTTACCTGTTTGACTACCGGCTGCCGCCGGGGGCGTTGGACCTGTTCTACGCGGTGCCCCCGCCGGCCGCCGCCGTTCCCTACGTTCTCGGGGAACGCGACGTGTTGTGGGCCGTGGCACGTCCGTGGCTGCGCTACACCTCGGGCGCACCCCCGGCGCTGACGACTTACCCGAAGCACACCTTCCACGGTCGATCCCTGGACACCCTGCCCCGCGAGCCTTTTGAAATCGTGGTCGTCGCCGACCGGTGAAACCACCTCCCATCACTCCGTCCTAACAACTCCCATGACTCCCGCCCAATCGCTTTTCCAACACGATTTCTTCGACCGCGCCGACGCCCCGCCCGCCGACCACGCCGCGGCACCCGCCGCGCTGCCCGACGCCGCGCTGGGCTTCCTGCTCGCGGCGGCGGTGGCGGTCGGGGCGCGGCAGGTCTTCGAGTTCGGCAGCGGCCGGAGCACGGCGGCGTTCCTCGGGGCGGGCCTGCGCGTCACCAGCCTGGAGGACACCGAGCGGTGGATGGCCCAGACCGTCGCCGGGCTGGCGCCGGCCCTCCGCGCCAGCGGCCGGCACGTCGCCCGGGTGCAGCCGTTGCGGCTCCGGTGGCGCCACGGGGCGCCCGTGCGCGACTGGGTGCTGACCGGGACGCTGGCCGAAGCCGTGGACGCCGCGGACCTCGTCCTCATTGATTCGCCCTTTCACGTTCCCTTCCGGCTCTCTACGCTGGTCTCCGTGCTCGACCGGCCCACCTCCGCGCTGATCGTGCTCGACGACACCCGCATCCCGACGCTGGCGCGCTTCTGCGACCGGCTGGCGGGGCAAAACCCGGAGCGGCTATGCCACCGGCGCGTCCAGGTCGGTCACGGCTTCGATTGCTTCACCCGGCGGGACCTGCAAACGTCCCGACCCCTGGACCTTTCCCAGCCGTGGACCGAAACCCCGAAGGCGTGGCGCCGCTTTTTCATGCGTCCGCGGCCGATGTGACTTCCGCTCCCCGCCCCGTCCCCTTGAAAGTCCTCGTCTGGAGCATCAACTACGCGCCGGAACCCACGGGCATCGCGCCTTACAACGTCGCGCTGTGCCGTTTCCTGCGGGAGCGGGGGCACGACGCCCGGATGCTCACGGCGTTCCCGTATTACCCGGACTGGAAGAAGCTCCCCGGCGACCGCGGCCAGCTCTTTCGCGACGACACGGTGGACGGCGTGCCCGTGCACCGCTGCTGGCACTACGTCCCCGCTCGCGTGACCACGCCGCGGCGGATGCTGCACGAAGCCTCCTTCGTGGCGACCTCACTGCTCCGGGCGCTGACCCTGCGCCCGCCGCCGGACGTGGTGGTGGTCGTCTCCCCGCCGCTGCTCCTCGGCGCGGCGGCGTGGGTGTTCGGGTGGAGGCGGGGCCGCGGGCGGATTCCCTACGTCTTCCACGTGCAGGACCTCCAGCCGGACGCGGCGGTGGGGTTGGGGATGGTCCGACCGGGCCGGTTCAGCCGGGCGCTCTACGGGTTGGAAAGTTTCACCTACCGGCACGCCGCGCGGGTTTCGGGCATCTCCGGGGGGATGCTGCGGGCGTTCGCCCAGAAGGGGATTCCGCCCGCGCGCCGGGTGTTCTTCCCCAACGGCATCACGTTCCCCGACCCGGCGGGGCTGCCCCCGCCCGGGCGCTGGCGGGCGCGGCACGGGTTCGCGCCGGAGGACTTCCTGGCCGTTTATTCCGGCAACCTCGGCCGCAAGCAGGGTTTCGACGGGCTGCTCGAGGCGGCCGGCCGGGTGCGGGCCGCGCGTCTGCGCATCATCCTCTGCGGCGGCGGCACGCAGCGCGCGCAACTGGCGCGGGCGGTCGAGCAGCAGGGCGCGGCGAACCTCCTGCTGCTGCCGTTGCAAGACGACGAGGCCTACCGGGAGATGATGGTGGACACCGACCTGAGCCTCATCACGCAGCAAGCCGGGACGGGCCAGTTCTTCTTTCCCTCCAAGCTGCTCTCCGCGTTGAGCTTCGCCCGCCCGGTCCTCGCCGTGGCCGACGCCGACAGCGAGCTGGCGCACGCCGTCACGGAGGGCGGGTTCGGGACCGTCGTCCCCCCGGGCGACTCGGACGGTCTGG
The DNA here is from genome assembly GCA_964243185.1 of uncultured Chthoniobacterales bacterium. GTDB lineage: Bacteria > Verrucomicrobiota > Verrucomicrobiia > Chthoniobacterales > SZAS-18 > CAXTFX01. The sequence continues at coordinate 9,641 of CAXTFX010000066.1, read as the reverse complement.
CGGAGGAGTTGGACCGTTTCACGGCACGGCCGGTCGAGGCCCTGGGGAAGCTCGGGCGGGCCGGGCGGCGCTACGGGCAGCGCTTCGAGCAGGAACGGGTCCTGGGCGAGTTCGAGAATGTTCTCCGGGCCATCGTGGAACTCCGCTAGAGCCACGCCTGAACCGGCGGGGGACCCCTAGGTCGGATGGCGAGCCGGCGGAGGTGGCCGCCGCGGCGCTGTTCCAAGCCGAGGCGCGCCCCGTGATTCCGGGCGCGGCGGGCGGGCCGGCCGGACCGAGAGCCTCGCCGCGCTGCCCCCGGAAACCGTGGCCGCCCGGCGCCAGCGTGGACGTGCTCATCGCCGGCGCCGGCCCGGTGGGCCTGACCCTGGCCAACGAGCCGACCCGCCACGGCGACCCCGGCGTGCGCCTGCCGGACCGGAAGGCCGCCATCGTGGAAACCTCCGAGGCTGCAAAACCGCGGTGACAGTTTGAACGGGCCGTCCCTGTTCCCCACGCCCCCTGATCTGCTACCCTGTGCGGATGCTGCCGTGGCGAACGCCGCCCTCCCTTCCCGTCTGGCGGTCCCTTCTCGCCCCGTGCGGTTTGGGCGCCGCCTTCCTTGCCGCCGGTTGCACGCGGGATTTCGTCGTCCGCCCGGTCACGCCCCCGCGCGCGGCCGTCGTCGCCACCTCCGCCGGGGGGAGCGACGCCGCCCGGGAAACGCGCCGCGCGACCACGGCCCGGCTGGTGGAAGCGTTCAGCCCCGAACTCCTCGCCGCCGGCGGCGACCGGCCGAGCGTGACGCTTCCCGCCGCCGGCCCCGGGCAACGCCCCCGCCGCGTGCGCCTCGTCCGCGGCCCCGGTCCGGGCGGGGTCTCGCCGGGCGGCTTCGTCCAACTGGAGCCGACCGACCGCTACGCCGTCTCGGGCGTGGACGGCTTTCACACCGTCCCCGGCGAGGGCGCGCCGCTGGTCGGGCACCTCGCCCCGATCCGCCCCGTCCACGCTGACGGGCGCGTGCCGGCCGAAGCGGTTAACGGCCTGACCTGGCCCGTGACCGCCGTGGCCCGGCCCGGCGCGGACCCGGGCGGCGACGTCACCCTGGAGCTCTACGAGCCGCACGCCGCCCGCGACCGCGACGCCCGCGGCCGGATGCTCGCCGCCGACTACACCACCCCCCTGGCCGTCTCCGCCAGCCGGCTGCGCGCCCGGCGCCGCGGGCTGCTGGGCTTCATCTCCGGGGGCAACTATTTCCCCTCCGCCGGCCTGTATCCGACCGAGCCGCGCGACCCGGACAAGATTCCCCTCATCCTGGTTCACGGCCTGATCTCCGACCCGGGCGACTTCCGCCACCTGCGTAACGCCCTCGCCGGCGACCCCGCGGTGCGCCGCCGTTACCAGGTCTGGGTCTTCTACTACCCGACCTCCCTGCCCGTGCCCTACTCGGCCATGCTCCTGCGGGAAGACCTGGGGGCGTTCATCCGCCGGCTCGACCCCGCCGGCACCCACACGGCCCTCCACCGCGCCGTGCTCGTCGGCCACAGCATGGGCGGGCTGCTCTGCCGGCTGGCCGTCACCGACGGCGGGGACGTTTACTACCGGCACTTCTTCCGCCGCCCGTTGCCCGAACTGCAACTCACCGCCGAGGAGCGCGACCTGATCCGGCGCGGTTTCCTCTACCGGGCCAGCCCGGACGTGACCAAGGTCGTCTTCATCGCCACCCCGCACCGCGGCAGCCGGCTGGCCGGCGGCCTGCCGGGCAACGTCGGCCGCCTGCTCGTGCGCCTGCCCCCGGCGGTGCTGACGCCCATCCGCGGCATCCTCACCCGCAACCGCACCGTGCTCGCCAACGGCCTGACCCTCCGGCCCGCCTCCAGCCTGGACACGCTCTCCCCGCGCGATCCCGCCATCCTTTCCCTGAACGAAACCCGCCCGCGGCCCGGCGTGCGCCTGTTCTCGGTCCTCGGCGACCGCGGCCGGAGCGGGCCGTTGACCGGGTCCAGCGACGGCGTCGTCCCCTACGCCAGCAGCCACCTCGACGGCGTGGAAAGCGAGCGCGCGGTGCCCGCTGGGCACGTCGGCACCCTCCAGCGGCCCGAAACGGCCGACGAGCTCCGCCGCATCCTGCGGGGCGGCACCGCGCCCCCGCCCCCCGCCCGGACCGGCCCCCCGGGGACGCTCAATCCTTGAGCGAGGCCAGGTCAATGACGAAGCGATACTTCACGTCGCTGCGGAGCATCCGCTCGTAGGCTTCGTTCACCTCGTCCATGCGGATCATCTCCACGTCCGAGACGATGCCGTGCTCGGCGCAGAAATCGAGCATCTCCTGGGTCTCGGCGATGCCGCCGATGGCGCTGCCCGCGAAGCTGCGGCGCGGTAAGAGCAGGTTGAACACGTTGACGGGCAGCGGCTTCTCCGGGGCGCCGACCAGGCAGAGCGTGCCGTCGAGCTTGAGCAGGCCCAGGTAGGCGTTGATGTCGTGCTCGGCGGACACGCAGTCCAGGATGAAGTCGAAGCTGGCGGCGTGCGGCTTCATCTCGCCCTCGTCCTTGGAAACGACCACCTCGTCCGCGCCGAGGCGCTTGCCGTCCTCCACCTTACCCGGCGAGGTCGTGAACAGCACCACGTGCGCGCCGAACGCGCGGGCGAACTTGACGCCCATGTGCCCCAGCCCGCCGAGGCCGACGACGCCGACCTTTTTACCGGGACCCACCTGCCAGTGGCGCAGGGGCGAGTAGGTGGTGATGCCCGCGCACAGCAGCGGGGCCACGGCCTTGAGGTCGAGGCTTTCCGGCACCCGGAGCACGAAGGCCTCCTCCACCACGACCGCGGTGGAGTAGCCGCCGAAGGTGTGGCCGCCGAGTTGCTGGTCCTTGCCGTTGTAGGTGCCCACAAAGCCGTTGAGGCAGTATTGCTCCAGCCCTTGCCGACAGGTGGCGCAGGTGCGGCAGGAATCCACCATGCAGCCGACGGCCGCGAGGTCGCCCGCCTTGAACCGGGTGACCTCCCCGCCCACGGCGGTCACGCGGCCGACGATCTCGTGCCCGGGCACGCAGGGATACAGGGTGCCGGGCCACTCGCTGCGGGCGGTGTGCAGGTCGGAGTGGCAGACGCCGCAGTAAAGGATTTCCAGGGCGACGTCGGTCGCCCCGGGGGCGCGCCGCGGGACGGTGAAGGGAGCCAAGCGCGAGGTCGCGCTTTGCGCGGCGTAGGATTTGGTTGGGGTCGTGTTCATGGGCGGATAAGCTGCACTGGGCACAATCGGTTTGCACCCGCCGGACGCGCTAAAATACTTGCAAAAAACGCCGGCCCCGGGTGTTGGTTCAACCCGTCAAGGATACCGCTGGCGAACCGGCAAAGTGCCGCAAGCGGTGGCGAGATACGGGATCCGGGGAGGCCGAAAATCACCGGCAGTTTATCGGTGTGAGATCGGGAAACTCGGGCTTTCGGTGGGACTGGTCCAGGTCGGACCTGAAAAGACGGGGTGAACGGCAAACTGCTCCTGACCTCGTCTCTTCCAGAAGTGCCGGCGGAGGGACTTGAACCCACACTTACTTTCGTAAGACAGATTTTGAGTCCGTTGGTAGCAGAGGTAAGGTTGAAATTACCGGCGGTTTATCGTCAGTCTACAGGATGAAAACCAGTGGACGGGCCGGCATGGCAGCCAAGGTGAGAGAGCGGAGAAACAACAACGGCGTCGTCCATTTTGAGGTGGACTATCGGATCGAGGGGAGGCGAAAACGAGAATACTTCAAGACGAAACCCCAAGCCAAGCTCCGCGTTGAGCAGATAGCCATCCTTAAGCGGAATCAAGGCACCGCGGCTTTCTCCCTGCCCGAAGCAGTCCGGGTGATGGCCTCCCGTTGTGTCGAGAGTCTAAAGGTCCACGGCAGAACCCTCGACGACGCGACAAAATTCTACCTCGCTCACCCGCATGCGAACGAGCGAAGCACCACTGTGGAGGAACCCCGGGTGGAGTTCCTTCAGATAAAAGCGATGGATGCCCACCGCGGGCGCTACCTTGGGGATCTCCGTGCCAAACTCGCCCAGTTCGGCAAGGATTTCGGGGCGCGAAAGTAGCCCAACTGCCAAGGCAAGCTCGGAGGGTCAAGTTGGGTGCCGGTGGATCAGCCACCCGTTGGCGATCAACCACTGCTCTGCCGTGAGCTCGTCCGAGACATACGGGGGCCAAAACTCGTTCATCCATAGAGTATTAGAGCAGTTCTCGCGTGATTGTAGCCGTGCATCGTGCATGGTGGAGGCATGGCCGCCTACTCTTATAGATCTGCGCGAACGCATTGTAACCGCCTACGATGCAGGCGGGGTCAGCCGGGCGGCGGTGGCTGCCCGCTCTGCCGTCGTCTCGGTTTCGTCAAGAAGCTCTTGGCCCAACGTCGCTGGGCCGGGCACGTCCGCGCCCTGCCGCGGGGCGATGGCCAGCGGGCGCTGCTCGGCCCCGCCGAGCACGCGCGGCTGCACGCGGCGATCCGGGCCGAGAACGACGCGAGTCTGGCCAAACTGGTCGAGGCCGTGGGCACGGCCAATAGGCGGCGCGTGAGCATCCCAACCATGAGCCGCACCCTCATCGCGCTGGGGTTGGGGAGAAAAAAGACTTTCCGCGCCCAGGGGGCGGATGAAGAGGAGCGGGAGAGCTTCCGTGCTCTCGTCACCGAGATGCCTCATGGTCGGTTCCTCTTCGTGGGCGAGACGGGCATGAACACCGACCTGGCCCGGCGCTACGGCCGTGTCCCCAAGGGTGAGCGCGCCCACGGCGTGGTGCCGCGCAACACGCCGCCCAACCTGTCGCCGGCGGGCGCCATGGGCAAAGACGGGATCGTCTGCTCCATGGAGCCGGAGGGCGCCATCGGCGGGGACGCCTTTTTGGTCTTCGTCAAGCAGGTGCTCGGTTCGGGATTAACCCGGTCCTGGTGCGGAACCTCGATTTCCTCCACGACTACCTACGCGAGGACGTGCCGGCGGTGCCGGAGGAGGTTTCCGCCCGGCTCACCGCGCTGATTGCCGCCCGTCCGGGGCTGACCTGGAGGAAACTCCGGGAGCAGGTGGGCGGAGAAGCGACCGCCGACCACCTCTTCACCCTCATCGTCCAGGAGCACATCTACACCGATTGGACCGCCGCGCCCCTGGTCGAGCCGGGGCTGGTGCGGTTGTTCCGCGACCGGGCGACCGCGACGGCGCTGACCCTGGCCACCCCGGCGACGGACTATTCGGAACTGGCCAGGGCCACAGCCATCGAGACGGAGCCGGGCACCGCGGTCGAGTGGGAGGGCTCGGCTTATTCCATCGTCCACGTCGGCCGCACGACGGTCTTCCTCCAGGGTGAGCAGGGCCGCTTGGCGCAACTGGAGCTACCGCACTGGCAGGCGCTCATCGGCAAAGGAGACATTCGGCCCCTGCCCGCCGCGGCGGAGGACGCCGCAAGGATCACGCCGGGTTCGGCGCTGGCCTGCATCACCGAGCGGGGGCCGCGCCAGTTGGCCGACGGCAACCGGCGGGCCTTGGTGGTGCGGCCTCGCTTGTTTAGCCAGGGACAAATCCTGGCCGACCTGCCTGGCGACGTTCTGGAGGAGATCGCCCCCCGTGCCTTCGCGCACGGAGAGGTATTGGCGGTCGAGGTTCCGGGCGGCCGAGCAGACCCACGGCTGCGGCTTCGTGGGGCTGCTGGACAACTCGCACCTGCGCGGCAACCGCGCCGACCGGCTGGGGGAGACGGCGCGCGTGTTGATGACCGAGCACATCAAGGACAGCTACGAGACGCCGGTCAACCGCAGCCTCTCCACCGTCCACCGCGCCCTGGTGGAAGCCTGCAACGAGAAGGGGCGCGGCGGTCAAAGCCCGCAACCCGGTCGAGCAGACTGACAAACGCCAGGGCAAGCGCGCCGCCTACCAGAAGAAAACCTTCTATTGGCACCTGGGGCCTGACACGCCGCGGCACGGGGATCGGCCCTTCGCGCGGGCTTACCTGGACCACACGGAACTCGACATCAAGCTGCGTTGCCCACGCACCAACCGGGTCCTTGGCCGTCCCTGGTTGAGCCTGCTGGTGGACGGGTTTACCCGGCGCATCCTGGCGGTGTGGGTGTCCTTCGACCCGCCCTCCTATCGCTCCTGCATGATGGTCCTGCGCGTGTGCGTGCTGCGCCACGGCCGGCTGCCGCAGGTCATCGTGGTGGGCAACGGCAAGGAGTTCAAGAGCGTTTACTCCGACACGCTCCTCGCCCGCTACGAGGTTATCAAGGCGGTGCGCCCCCCGGCGCAGGCCCGCTTCGGGACGGTGGTCGAGCGGTTTGTTCGGCACCACCAACGCCATGTTCATTCACCAGTTGGGGGGCAACGCGCAACTCGACAAGAACGTGCGGCAGGTCACGCGAGCCGTCAGTTCGGAGACGCACGCCCTCTGGCATCTGGATCGCCTTTTCCGTCGGCTCTGCCAGTTCGGCTACGAGGTTTACGACACGCGCGGCCTCCCGACGCTCCTGGATGTCAGCCCGCGGGCGGCCACCCTGGAGGGTCTGGAGGTCAGCGGGCTGCGTCCTCATCGTTTCATCGCCTACGACGAAATGTTCAAGATGATGACCCTACCGAGCACGCGGCGGGGCACCGCCACAGTCCACAACCAGAAGGGCGTTCACCTCAACGGCTTCGACTATTGGGCCGCTGCGCTGGGAAGTCCCAAACTCGACGGCCAAGCCGTGCCGGTGCGCTACGATCCTTGGGAGTTGAGCTTGGCTTACGCGCTGGTGCTAGGGGCGGGCTGGGTGCGCTGCCGCTCTGAGGTCTGGCACCTGCTTCAGGGTCACAGCGAGCGGGAGTTCCGCTTGGCCTCCGAGGAACTCAAAAAGCAGCGCAGCCGCAGCGGCCGGGGCACCCCCAGCGCGCATCAGGTCGCTTTGTTCCTTAACGAGTTGCGTGGGGAGGAACTACTGTTGTTGCGCGCCCGGGAGGCGGCCAACCGCGAAGTGCTCGCGCTGGCAGAGGGCAGCGCCCCGCACGGTCCACAGCCGGTCCGCGCGTTGCCGGGAGCGGAGCGTGCCGTCGAAGTCGCCACGACCGACCTTGACGCGCCGGAGCACGTCGTTGCCGGCGACGGTGACGTGGACGCCGAGGACGACGGTCCTTGCTCCCCCGCGTCGGTGTGGGACGCACCGGACCCGGACTGTCTCCAGCAGCTTCCCTCGTTTTGACCTATTCCCGTCATGCCGGAACCTATCGCCATCAACGGCTTTCCGCGGGAGTTGCTCGACGCCCCCGTGGAAGCCCGCATCAAGTATTTCGAGGATTACCACGTCGTCCACCCGCATCTGCTGACGGTTTACGAGCAGTTGCGGGCCATTCTGCGCCAACCGGCCGGGGTGAAGATTGTCAAGGTTATCGGGTTGACCGGCGCAGGTAAAACAACCCTGCGCGTTAAGACCGAGAAGCTCCTGGTCGAGCAAATTCTTCCTGACTTGGAGCGTGACCCCGGCCGCCTGCCCTTTTCCTCCCTCCAGGTGCCGGGCTACGAGCGCGGCTTCGACTGGTCGGACTTCTACCGTCGCTGCTTGCGGCAGATAGAGGAACCGATGTTGGACGAGAAGGTGCTCGTTCCGCGACGTGCGGCCGGCTCTTTCCCCATAGTGGAAACCAAGCTCATGGCGGCGTTGCGGCAGAGCTACGAGGACGCTCTGAAGGCTCGCCGGCCACCAGCGGTCGTGTTCGATGACGCGCATCGCTTCGCGCGCATCACCGGGACGCACAAGCTCGGCGAGCAGCAGGAGGTCATTCAATCCTTGGCCGAAAGTTGCCCGTCGCTCTTCGTCCTCTTTGGGACTTACAACTGACGCTTTTCCGCCAGCGTCATGATTTCGTCACCGACGCCGAAGCGATCCGCGTCCAGGTCGAGCAGCACGGCGGGCGAGCGAGCCGCTGACAGCCGCCCGGCGATGGCCCGCGCGCAGGCTGCCAGCCGCTCCGGGTCACTGGCGGGCATGGTCAATTCCAGCGGCGCGGCGAGAACATCAATGTCCAGACAGGCGACGTCTGAGGGCAGTTCCAGGTAAACGGGTCGCTTGCGCCGCCAAACCGTGAGGATGAGCCGGTCAATCTCGGCGGCGTCATCAGGCCGCAGTTGCGCCTGCGCGGCTGTCACCTCCGCGAAGATGCGGAGGAAATTGTCAGCGCCCCTATCGGCGAGGGTGTGGTGCATTATCAGCCCACGCTCGGCCGCGCGGAGCGGGGGCGCGCCGCAGACGCAGACAACGGGAACGTGCTCGCAGCAGGCGCCCGCGATGCCATCGAGGGCGCTCAGGGCACCGACGCCGTGGGTGACGACCAGGACCGCCAGCCCGTGCAAGCGAGCGTAGCCGTCGGCGGCATAGGCGGCGTTGAGTTCGTTGCAGTTGCCGATCCAAGCCAGCGAGCCGTCCTCCTCCAACTGCTGCATAAACTCCAGGTTGTGATCACCGGGCACACCGAAAAGGTGACGCACACCGGCCTCGCGGATGCGCCGGAGGAGAAACTGACCTATCTTCATCCCCATCGCGCACAAGATAAAAAGGAGGGCTGGGCGCTGTCTTCCAGGTTCGGTGCGCTGTCGAAATCCGAACGGCTCAGACCCCTCCGCATCTGCACAGGCGGGGGACACCCAGCGAGGCGCCAGTTCGCGTTCAGATAATGGATTCCCTGAACACATGCCAGCGCCGCCCTCGCACTCGTCTAACCGGATCAGCATCGAATACCAACGCCACCTGGAGCAGACCCCGGGCGAGTTTCAGATGCTCATTCGCGACGATCGCTACGCCCTGCATCTGCCACTCAGCGCCGGCCGTAGTCGGTTCACCAGCGATGGCAAGCTGTTGCACGACGGTCGGGTGCTCCCGGGCATGATGCGTTTGGCCTCCCCCGGGGAGGAAGTGCAGGGTGTTGTTTACACCCCAATGGAAGCAATCGTCTTACACATCCCTGGACCCCACCTGCGCGCCAGGTTGGAAGAGTTCAGCCCGAACCACAAACGCGGCGAGGTTTGCTTTGTCACCGCGATGCTGAAGCCGCGCGCCCAAGTGCAACAACTCGACCGCCTGCTGGCGCGAACGCACCAGCAGGACCCGAACCGATCTTCTTCGCCCCGGGGTAAAGCTCGTCGCAGGGGTTTCTACGACGGCGGCGAAGTCGGCCCGCGTGCGTTGCTCGCGCACGGAGACGTGGCGCCGGCCCAAGAGCGGAGCCGAAAGCGTGAAGAGCGCCGCCGTGCCCCCTCGTTGGTGTTCGTATTCCACCCAATCCAGGGTCGCCGGGGGCATGGGCAAAGGGGCGCACCTCGGCCAGGATCTGCTTGGCGACCTCGCCCAGGGCGATGAGTGGACAGACCGCTGGTAAACCTCCCGCACGTCCTCCAGGGCGGCGACAAACTCCCTCGGCGCTCCATCGCAGATCAGCAAACGTCGCCGCAGCGGCACAGAGAAGGACCAATCCCTCGCGGAGTGACACCGCGGCGGTGAGGCTGATAAGACACCGGCAGGAGGGGGATGGCCCGCAAATGCTAGAGTGGGCGACGGACCGACCACGCCCGAACCCCGAGGCCCTTGCCAAGGTTTTGCGTTCGGTTGCTGATACGGTTGGCGAACTCACGTTGCGGGGGCGTGCAAGCTAAACGGGTCCGCAGG
>CAXTFX010000065.1:5111-13967 GCA_964243185.1 uncultured Chthoniobacterales bacterium | reverse complement strand
AAACGCGCTGTTCGCCTGAAACCATTTTCGCTGCCCTTGCCTCCCGGTCTGGGCGCACGCCCCGGTCAACCCCCCCGGCTGTCCCCGCCCCGGCGGGGGTGCCCGACGAGGAACAGCGCCAGCAGCGCCGCCACGGTGAACCCGCCCGCGGCGGCGCAGACCCCGGGCCAGCCGCCGTGGGACCAACTCCACGAACCGACCGCGGAGCCGAGCGCGCCGCCGAGGAAGTAGCAGACCATGTAAACGGAAGTGAGGCGGTTCCGCAGCGACGGGGCCAGGCCGTAGATGCGGGTCTGGTTGGAGATCTGGTTCGCCTGCACCCCGGCGTCCATCAGCACCACGCCGAGGGCGAGCAGCAGGAGATTCCCCCCGCCGCGCAGCGCCATCAGGGCGAAGGAAACCAGCACCAGCCCGAGCGCCGTGCCGTTGACCAGCCGCGGGCCGCGCCGGTCCGCCAGCCGCCCGGCCACCGGCGCGACCAGGGCGCCCGCAGCCCCGATGAGCGCGAAGGCCCCCACCGTCTGGCTCCCGTAGTGCGCCGGCAGGCTGGCGAGGTGAAACGCCAGGGTGGTCCAGAACACGCTGAACGCGGCGAACCCCATCGCGCCCATCAGGGCGTGCCGGCGCAGGACCGGTTCCCGGACCAGGAGCGGCGCGAGGGAGGCGAGGAGCTCCCCGTAACTTTGCCGGGGCGTGGCGCCGCCCGCGGCGGACGCGGGGCGCTGGACGGGCAGGACGGCGGCGAGCACGCCGGCCAGCGCCACCATCGCCCCGGCCGCCAGCCAATAGACGGCCCGCCAGCCGGCGTGGGCGTTCACGAAGCCGCTGACCGAGCGGGAAAAGAGGATGCCCACGAGCAACCCGCTCATCACCGTGCCGACGATGCGCCCGCGCCGCTCGGGCGCGGCCAGGCCGGCGGCGTAGGGGATGATGAACTGCGGCGTGACGGAGATGGTGCCGAGGAGAAAGCCAGCGCCGACCATTCCCCGCAACCCGCCCGCCCGCGCCACGGCGGTCAACGCCAGGGCCGACAGCGCTGTGGCGCCGACGATCAGCCGTTTGCGCTCGAACCTGTCTCCCAGCGGCACCAGCAGGAGCATCCCGGCGGCGTAGCCGAGCTGGGTAGCCATGGCCACCGCGCTCGCCGCCCCGGAGCCGACGTGAAAGGCCCCGGCGATCGTTTCCAGGAGCGGCTGGCAGTAGTAAATGTTTGCCACCGTCACCCCGGCCGAGACGGCGAGGAGCCACACCAGCGCGGGCGGGGCGTGGGCGGCGGGTGCGGGGTCGGGTTCCGCCATGCCGCAAGTTAACGCCCCTTTCGTCCCGGTGCGGCATCCGGTTTCCTGAACTTTTCCCCGTCCGTCCACGGCGCCCCTGTCGGCCGAAGCGTCAGGACACCAGATGGATCACCCCGCCGATGTTTCCCGCCGTTGGAGCCTCACCGGGCGCACGGCCGTCGTCACCGGCGGCAGCCGCGGCATCGGCCGCGCGGTGGCCGAGGAGTTCCTGGCCCTGGGTGCCCGCGTGCTCATCGCCGCGCGCGACCCGGCGGGGATCGCCGCCTGCCTGGCGGGATGGAACCAGCCGGCGGACCGGGCGGCCGGGGTCGCCGCGGACGTGTCCACCGCCGACGGCCGCGCCCGGCTCGTCGAGGCCGCGGAACGGTCTTTCGGCCCCACCCTGGACATCCTGGTCAACAACGCCGGGACCAACGTGCGCAAGCGCGCCCTGGATTACGCGCCCGCCGAGTGGGAGCACCTGCTGGCCACCAACTTGACCTCGCTCTTTGAACTCTCCCGCGCCCTGCACCCGCGGCTGCGGCGCACGGGGGCCGACGACCTCGCCCGGCGCGGCTACGCCAGCATCGTCAACGTCGGTTCGGTCGCGGGGCAGGTGGCCCTGCGGACCGGGGCACCCTACGGGGCCATGAAGGCGGCGCTCAACCAGCTCACCCGCGGCTTTGCCGGCGAGTGGGCGGCCGACGGCATCCGCGTCAACGCCGTGGCCCCCTGGTATATCCGCACGCCCCTGACCGAGCCGGTGCTCGGGCAGCCGGGGTTTCTCGCGGAAGTCCTGGCGCGCACCCCGTTGCGCCGGGTGGGCGAGGCGTCGGAGGTAGCCGCCGCGGTGGCGTTCCTGGCCATGCCGGCGGCCGGCTACGTCACCGGGCAGGTTCTGGCGGCCGACGGCGGCTTCCTGGCGTGGGCGTTTTAACTTCCTCCACGATGACCCCTCACAGGGGGGGATGAAAGCAGACGAACCTATCTCGCCAGCAGCAGCTTCACGGCCGCCTCCAACTGTTTGTCCTGGCCGCGGGCGACGCTCTGCGGATCGTTCTCCACCCGCACGTCGGGCTCGATCTGCGCGCGCTCCATGAACTGGCCGTGGGCGTCGCGGAAACCCACTTGCGGGATGCCAAAATACACCGTCGGGTCGGGTAAAGTTTCCCACCACACCGCGGTGCCGGTGCCGGGCACGGGCATCCCGACGAGCTTGCCCAGACCCAGCGCGCGGTAGGTCCACGGGAACAGGTGCGCGTCGGAGTAGTTGGACTCGCCGACCAGCACAACGCTGGGTTGGTTCCACTTGTGGGCGGGCTCCGCGCCGATGACCTGCCCCCGCGGCACGAACTCGAGGTAGGCGCGGCCCCCGAGCAGCGTGGCCAGGTTGTCGTGCAGGTTGCCCCCGCCGTTGAAGCGGGTGTCCACCACGAGGCCGGCCTTGCCGCTCTGGCGGCCCAGGATTTCACTGTAGGTGTCGCGGAAACTCTTGTCGTTCATGGCGCGAACGTGGACGTAGCCGAGCCGGCCGCCGGAGAGTCGGTCGGTTTCCTCGCGCCGCTGCTTGACCCACCGGCGGTAGAGGAGCTCCTCCTGCTCGCCGAGCTTGATGGGCTTGACGACTTCCTCGAAACGTTCGCCCTTCGTCGGGTCAAAGGCGGAGAGGAGCATCGGCTTGCCGGCGTGCCGGTTGAGCAGCGGGGAAACGTCGGCGCCGGGGGCGAGGGCGACGCCGTCGAGCTTCTCAATGACCATGCCGGGCGCGAGCCGCGAGCCGGCGGCGACGAGCGGGCCTTTGTCGAGGATTTCGTCCACCTTCAGGCCCGGACCGCGGTAGGCGGGATCGAAGAACACGCCGAGCGCGGCGGTGTCGTCCCCGTCCTCGCGGTGCGGGAAGTAGCGGGCGCCGGTGTGGCTGGCGTTGAGTTCGCCCAGCATTTCGCTCAACATCTCGGCGAAATCGTGGTTGTCGGTGATGTAGGGCAGGAAACGCGCGTAAACGTTTTTGTAGTATTCCCAATCCACCCCGTGCAGGTCGGTGACGTAGAACTTCTCGCGCACCTGGCGCCAGACGTGTTCAAAGAAGTAGGCGCGCTCGGCCGCCTTATCCAAGCTCATCTCGGCGCGAAACTTTACGGGCTCGCGCTTGCTGTCTTCAAGCTTGACCTTGGCGATCTTGCCGCCGGCGAGCACGAAGGCGTTCTTCCCCTCCTTGTCTAACAACATTTGCGCCGGCTGCTCGTTGCCGCGGGCGTTGTGCTCGCCTTCCTCGAACTCGGCCAGGCGTTTCGTTTCCTTGTCGCGCAACTTGTTCAGCCAAAGCTCGTAACCTTTTTCGGCCCGGGCGAGATAAACTAGCTGCTCGCCGTCGGGCGTGAGCGCGGCGTCCACGAGGTGCGCCGAGCCGGCGGTCAGCCGGGCGGTGCGGTCTTCGAGGTTGCGCGGGTCGAATTCAACCGGTTCCGGTTTCTTCTTGAGGGGGTCCTCGTCGGCCGCTTTGTCGGCGGGCGTTTTGTCTTTGTCTTTGCGTTTCTTCTCGTCGTCCTCGGCCTTCTTGACGAGGTCGTATTCGGCCTTGCTCAGCTTGAAACGATCAAAGGCTTTCTGCGTGAAAAACATCGCATAGACATCGCTCTGCGGGTTGCCCCCGTTGCCGTCGTCACCGTGCAGGCCGTCGCGGTTGGAAAACCAGATCATGGACTTGCCGCCCTGCATCCACTGGGGCTGGCGGTCGTCGTAACCGGACAGGGTCAGGTTGACGAGTTGCTGCCGGCCCTCGGCGTCCACCAGGCCGACCTCGCTGCTCCAGCGGGCGGGGTCCTTGAACTGGACCAGGAACGAGCGGCCGTCCGGCGCCCAGTCGAACCACTGGTCGCCGTCGTCGTAGGAGTAGTTGCGGTCGCCGGGCAGGATGAGGCGCGTCTGGCCGCTGGCGAGGTTGAGCACGCGCAGGGCGGTCCGGTTTTCGAGGTAACCGACCTCCTTGCCGTCGGGCGAGTAGCGCGGCTGGAAGTTTTCCATGCCGTTGTCGAGGACCGGACGCACGTCCACCACCGTGGCGTTGAAGAAGTAGGGCTCGGCTTCCTTCGGGCGCACGATGCTGGCCTCGAAGAGTTTCCAGGTGTTTGCCCCCTCCCCGGCGAAGACCAGCCGGCGGCCGTCGGGGGAGAAGCTCACGCTGCGCTCCTGCGTCGGCGTGTTGGTGATGCGCTTGGTGTTGCCGAACTCGGCCGAGGCGACGAAGACCTCGCCGCGGGCGACGAAGGCGAGTTCCTTGCCGTCCGGGTTGAGGGCCATCTCGGTGGCGCCGTCGCTCATGGAGACGTTCTCGACCCGCGTGCCGGCGTCCCCGACGCCGATGCGGACCGCGACCTTGCGGGGTTCGGTCGCACCGGCGGGCAGGACGTAGATCTCGCCGTCGTAGCCGAAGCAGAGGTCGCCCGCGCCCGAGATGGACAGGAAGCGGACGGGGTTGCGCTCGAACCGGGTCACCGGCTCCGGGGCCGCGCCGGGACGGTCGAGCGGCAAACGCCAGACGTTGGCGGTGCCGCCCTGTTCCGAGAGGTAAAAGATGCTCTTCTCGTCCGGCGCCCAGACGGGATCGCGGTCCTCGCCGGCGAAGGTGGTCAGCCGCGTGTGGGTGTTGCCGGCCAGGTCGCACAGCCAGAGGTCGTGGGCGACGGCGAAGGTCTCGTGCTTGCGCCAGAGGCTCTCGTAGCCCTTCAAATCCTCATAGACCAGCCGCCGGCCGGCCCGGTCGTAACGGGCCGCCAGCGCGGGGGTGGTCAGCACCTGCTCGGGCTCGCGGCCGGGCTCGACGGAGACGCGGTAAAGCTCGGGCATCACCCGGGAGCTGGGGAACTGCACGTTCAGCCGCGCGTCCATCCGGTGCGCGGAGAAGAGGACGAACCGGCCGTCGGGCGAGAACCCGGTGGGCACCTCGTCGGCGGAATGGGTCGTCAGCCGGCGGACCGGGCCGCCCGCGGCGGGGACCGTGAACACGTCGAAGTTCCCGTAACGGTCGGAGGCGAAGGCGAGGGTCGCGCCGTCCGGCGACCAGACCGGGGCGGAGTCGTGCGCCGACCCGTCCGTCAGCGGCTCGGCGCGGCCGCCCGCGGCGGGGACGAGCCAGAGATGACCGCGGTGGGAAAACGCGATGGTTTTCCCGTCGGGCGAGATCGCCGGGTAGCGCATCCACAACGGCGGGGAATCCGGGGCGGGCGGGCGCGTCGGCGCCTGCGCGCGCATCGCGGTCAAGAGTGCCAGGAGGAGCAGCAAACTGGGTAGCAGGCGGCCGGGGCGCAGGAACGATCGCATGGGAGTGGGAAGAGGTGGCCTCTTGGAGGCGATAGTGGGGCACAACGGAGGCGGGGTCGGCAGGGCTGTCAACGCGCGCACGCCGGGGATGGGAGGTCGGCGGCGGTCGGTGAAAGGGCCGCGACCGGCGGGGGTGGGGGATGCGAAACAATGGGTGCATGGTCTCCCCCATCGCCCTGCCCCGGCTGCTGCGCGTCGGGGGCGGCGCCGCACGCGAGCTCGGCGCCGTCCTCCGCACGCTCGGCTACGCCCGGCCGTTGGTCGTCACCGACCGCTTCCTGGCAGACCGCGGTGCGGTGGAACCGCTGCAAGCCTCCCTGGCGGACGCTGGCCTCGGGCGGGCGCGCGTGTTCGCCGACACCGTGCCGGACCCGACGGCGGCCTCCGTCGCGGCCGGGCTGGCGTTCGCCCGCGCGGGGGACCACGACTGCGTCGTCGGTTTCGGCGGCGGCTCGCCGTTGGACAGCGCGAAGGCCATCGCGATGCTCGCCGTCCACGGCGGGCCGATGCGGCAATACCGGGCGCCGCACGTGCAGGACGTTCCCGGGCTGCCCGTCGTCGGCATCCCGACCACGGCGGGCACGGGCTCGGAGGTCACGCGGTTCACCATCATCACGGACGAGGCGACGGACGAAAAGATGCTCTGCATCGGCCTGGCGTATCTGCCCGTCGCCGCGCTGGTGGACTACGAACTGACGTTAACAAAGCCGCCGCGCCTGACGGCCGACACCGGCGTGGACTCGCTTACGCACGCCCTCGAGGCCTACGTTTCCCGCCGGGCCAACCCGTTCGCCGACACCCTCGCGCTCGCCGCCATGCGGAGCATCTGGACGCACCTGCCCACGGCGTTCCACGAGTCGTTGAACCGACCCGCGCGGGAGGCGATGATGCTGGCCGCGACCCAGGCGGGCATGGCGTTCTCCAACTCCTCCGTCGCGCTGGTCCACGGCATGAGCCGGCCCGTCGGCGCGTTCTTCCACGTCCCCCACGGCCTGAGCAACGCCATGCTGCTGCCCACGGTGACGGCCTTCTCCACCGACGCCGCGCGGGGCCGCTACGCCGACTGCGCCCGGACGATGGGCCTCGTGCCCGCCGGGGAAACCGACGACGCGGCCGCGTGCGCCGCGCTGGTCCAGGGCTTGCGCGACCTCAACCGCGGGCTCGGCGTGCCCTCGCCCCGGGCCTACGGGATTGACGAAGCCCGTTGGCACCAGCACGTCCCGACGATGGCCGAGCAGGCGCTGGCCTCCGGCTCCCCGGCAAACAACCCCCGCGTGCCGGACGCCGCGGAGATCCGCCAGCTTTACGCGCAGGCCTGGAACTGAACCCGTTTATGCCCATCATCCAATGCGACATCCGCGAAGGCCGCACCGACGAACAGAAGCGCGCCCTCGCCGCCGCCATCACCAAGGCGGTGCACGAAACCATTGATGCCCCCCTCGAATACATCTATGTGCTGATCCGGGAAACGCCCGGATTGCACCACGTCAAAGCCGGCAAACACCTGCCCGAATGGCAACCCGGTCAGGGCGGGGCAACGGCGTCCGGATAGCGCGCGGCCGCCACCTCGTTTCTATTTAACCACCATCCCATGAGCACCTCCCCCATCGTTTCCGCCTTCGCCCGCACCGCCCCGGCGGACGGGCGCGCCAGCATCCCGCACTGGATCAACGGCCAGCCCGTCGAGGGCACCAGCGGCCGGTTGGCCGACGTGTTTAACCCCGCCACCGGCACGGTTTCCGGCCGGGTCGCGCTCGCCACCCGCGCCGAAACCGACGCGGCCGTGGCCGCCGCCGCGGCGGCGTTCCCGGCCTGGCAGAACACGCCGCCGCTGCGGCGGGCGCGGGTGTTGTTCAAGTTCCGCGAGCTCGTCGAACGCGACCTGTCGCACCTCGCCGCGACCATCTCCGCCGAGCACGGCAAGGTGTTCTCCGACGCCCGGGGCGAGGTCATCCGCGGGCTGGAGGTCGTCGAGTTCGCCTGCGGCATCCCGCAACTGCTCAAGGGCGAGTTCACCGAGAACGTCGGCACGAACGTGGACTCGCTCTCCTTCCGCCAGCCGCTCGGGGTGTGCGCGGGCATTTCGCCCTTCAACTTCCCCGCGATGGTGCCGATGTGGATGTTCCCCGTCGCCATCGCCTGCGGCAACACGTTCGTGATGAAGCCTTCCGAGCGCGATCCGTCCACCTCCGTCGAGCTGGCGCGGCTGCTGAAGGAAGCCGGGCTGCCCGAAGGCGTGTTCAACGTCGTCCACGGCGACAAGGAGGCGGTGGACGCGCTGTTGGCGAACCCGACGGTGCAGGCGGTTTCCTTCGTCGGCTCCACGCCGATTGCGGAACACATCTACCGGACCGGGGCGGCGAACGGCAAGCGCGTCCAGGCGCTCGGCGGCGCGAAGAACCACGCGCTGGTGCTGCCCGACGCCGACCTCGACCAGACGGTGGACGCGCTGATGGGTGCCGCCTACGGCTCGGCCGGGGAGCGCTGCATGGCGATCTCCGTCGTCGTCGCCGTCGGGGACGCCGTCGCGGACCGGCTGGTCGAGGCGCTGAAGCCCAAGGTTCGGGCGCTCAAGATCGGCCCCGGTTCCGAGGAGGAAAACGAGATGGGGCCGCTCGTGACCAAACAGCATTACGACCGCGTGCGCGGCTACGTGGACCTCGGCGAGCAGGAGGGCGCCGAGCTGGTCGTGGACGGCCGGCCCTTCCGGCACGGCGCGGAAAAGGACGGCTTCTACCTCGGCGGGTGCCTGTTCGACGGGGTGACGCCGGAGATGCGGATCTACCGGGAGGAGATTTTCGGCCCGGTGCTCAGCGTCGTGCGCGCGGCGGATTTCGAGGCTGGCCTGAAGCTGATCAACGAGCACGAGTTCGGCAACGGCGTGGCGATCTTCACGCGGGACGGCGACGCGGCGCGCTCCTTCACCACGCGGGTCAAGGCTGGCATGATCGGTGTCAACGTCCCCATCCCGGTGCCGATGGCGTTCCACTCCTTCGGCGGCTGGAAGCGCTCGCTGTTCGGCGACCACTACATGCACGGCCCCGAGGGCGTGCGCTTCTTCACCCGGCTCAAAACGGTGACGAGCCGCTGGCCCACGGGCATCCGCGCCGGGGCGGAGTTCGTGATGCCGACGATGTCGTGAGCGGGTGGCGGGCGGCGTGTGGTCCGGGGCGGCTCACATCCCGGGACGCGAGACGCGCAGGCGGATGAATCCCTGGGCGGAGGCGGAAACGGGGGCGGGGGCGCGGACCTTGAGCGT
>CAXTFX010000065.1:0-5011 GCA_964243185.1 uncultured Chthoniobacterales bacterium | reverse complement strand
GGATGAATCCCTGGGCGGAGGCGGAAACGGGGGCGGGGGCGCGGACCTTGAGCGTTTCGGTGCCGTCACCGCGGTTGACGGGGTAGCCCGTGACGATGACGCCCGCCTGCCAGTTTGCCGCCGCCCCGGTGAGGCCGGCGCTGGCTTCCACGGCGTAGGTGATGCCGGCGGGAGCGGGGGACGGACGCTGGAAGGTCAGTGTCAGGTAGGTCGCGGAATCCACCCGCTCGACCGCCACCGTGGGGCGGTTGGCGTCGCCAGGGTTCGCCGCGTTGGTGCCCAGGGCGTATTCCACGAGGTTAGCTACGCCGTCGCCGTCGAAGTCCGCCGCGTCCGCCGCCAGCGGGGACTGCGCGGCGGCCAGGCTGCCGAACTGCGCGATCCGCCAGGTGTTGAGCGGGGTGTCCAGCAGCGTCACCGTCGCGGTGTCGCCGCCGGCGGCACTGTAACCCGTTCCCGGGGCAAGCGAAACCGTGACGGACTGCGGACCGACCAGGGTTTCGTCGGCCGCGGGGACCACGGTGAGGGTCGCCGCCGGCGTGTTGGCCGGGATGGTGACGCTGCCGCTGGTCGGGGTGGCCGGCGCGGGGCTGAGGGTGTAGCGCGCCCCGTAGGCGGCCTGCCCGACGCCGGTCTGGATGGTGTAGTTCACCGTCAGCGGGGTCGCCAGGGCCACGCTGCGGCGGATGGTGATGGCGCCGTTGGTGCCCGTGCCCTCCTGCGCGGTCGCGTTGGCGGCGACGACGTTCACCCCGGAGGGCGTCGTCGTGTTAAAGCCGGTGAAGTCCACGTAGCCGGCCGCGTTGTAAGCCTGGATGTGGTAGGAATAAATCGTGTCCGGCTGGACCGTGGTGTCCTGGTAGGTCGTGGCGTTGGCCGGCAGGTTCGTCAGCGTGAAGTATTCCCCGTTGTTGACCGAGCGCAGGATGCGGAAGCCGGTCTCGTTGTCGGAGTTGTCCGTCCACCGCAGGTCAATCTCGGTGGCCGTTACCAACGTCGGGGCGCTCCCGGTGGGCGTGTTGGGCGGCACGGGCGTGGTCAGGGTGACGACGTTGGAAGGGCCGGAACTCAGCCCGGCGTTGGTGGCGACGACGCGGAACGAATAGGTCGTGTTGGTCGCCAGGCTGGCGTCAACGAACCCCGTGGTGTTCGCGCCCACGGACCCGACGGGGGCAAACGTGTTGCCGGCCCCGCCCAGGGCGCGCTCGACGCGGTAGCCGGTCTCATTGGTGGCGTTATCCGTCCACGATAGGTTGATCTGGGTCGCGGAGGTGCCGGCGCCCGCGAGGTCGGTGGGGGCGGCGGGCACCACGGGCAGGGAGGGCGTGTAGCTCCAGCTCGTGATGTCCATGACGCCGGTGCTGCCGCCGGTGCCGCCGGTGAAGCCGAGCCAGGCGTTGTTGGCGGGCGTGGTGCCGCCGCCGACGATGAGGGGGAGGTTCAGCGGGTAGCTCGCGGAAGCCCAGGAGGCGCGGGTGGAGACGTCCGTGACGGTCCAGGAAAGGTGGGTGCCGTCGTAGGTGACGATCACGCGGAAGGGGTGGCCGCTGTGGAAGTTGATGCCAGACGAGGTCAGGTCAATGCTCCCCGAGGACGTGCCGGTGGCCCCCGGGTTGTCGTTGGGAGCGGCCCCGTTGAGGTAATAGCCGGTGGTGTTCGCGGTGGTCGGGTAGAAGTCGAACTTGACGGCCACGCTCCGGGCGATGTTCTGGTAGCCCAGGCCGCCCCCGCCGCTGCCCACGGCCGTCAGCCCGGAGTTCTGGATGGTGAAGGTGAGGCCGTCGCCCTGCGCGGTGGCGCCCCGGAAGTCGAAGACGGTCGTGAATTTGCGGATGTCCTGCTGCGTGTTGAACCAGGCGGCGTGGGCGGCGTTGGCAACGGAGTCGGTGACGCGCAGGACGTTACCGACGACCGGGGACGGGCCGGTGGCGTAACTCTGGCCCTGGGCGGTGAACAGCGGGGCGGCGTTCGCGAAGCCGTTGGTGAAGTCCACCGGGGGCGCGACGCCGCTGGTGGTGGCGGCGGTGTTGGAGTAGGCGGAGGAGCCGACGAAGTTGATGGCGCGGACCCGGAAGTAGTAGGTCGTGTTGAGCTGCAAGCCGTTGACGGCGCTGGAGACGGCGTTGGCGGACGTGGTGGTCCACGGGGTCGTGGGGAAGTTGTTGGGGTCGGTGGAGACGTAAATCTCGTAGCCGGATTCGTTGTCGGCGGCGTCGGTTCAGAACAGGTAAATCTCGCCGCCGGAAACCGTTTGGGGGAAGGGGCGGGGGGGCTGGGGGGGCGGGCTGGCATACTGGCCGAACACGCCGTAGCAGACCAGGGCGCTGGGGCCGGCGGATTCGCTGGTGCCGCAGAAGACGTGACCGTCGGCGACGGTGGCGACGCCGAACTTGACGGCGTTGCCGAGGCGGTCGCGGTTGTTGGCGGCCTGGCCGCTGGTGTAGAGCTCGGTGGCGAGGTTGCCGGCGGCGTAGGCGCGCAACTGGCTGTTGCCGCGGTTGATCATCCAGGCGATGCCGTTGGTGGTCGGGCCGCTGGCCGAGATCGTGGGCGAGGGGCCGAAGCCGCCGAAGGTGTCCGGCGTGACAGAGGCGGCCGGTGTGGTGAAGACGCCGTTGGCGATGGCGAAGGCCCGGCCGACATCGTTCTGGTAGGCGCCGACGTAGAGGAACTGGCCGTTGAACTACGCCCGCGTGTCCAGCGAGCCGATGCTGGTGTTGGGGGCCGAGACCTGGACCACCCCATCGCCGGTGGTCACGAAAGCGCGGTTGGCGCCCGTGCCGGTGGTCCCGCCGCGGAACTTGCCCAGGTCGTCCCGGTCCAGGAGGTAAATCCGGCCCTCCTTGCCGGCGGTGACGAGCAGGTGCGGGTGCGCGGCGCTGCCCACGCCGTCCGGCAGGATCATCACGCCGCCGGAACCCAGGTCGGTGTCGCCGCCGCTCAGGTTCTGCTGGTTGTAGGGGGTGAAGTAGTCGGCCACCCGCAGGCCCCAGCCGTTGACGTGGGGGCTGGCGGCGGTGGAGGAGGCGTCCACGACGAGCTTGAGGACGGTGTCCCCGTAGTTGCCCCGGACCGGGAAACCGTCGGCGTCAAAGTCGCCCACGACCTGGGTGCCGTTGTTGGCGAACGTGCCGTTGCCGGTGGAAACGTAGAGCGCCCCGGCGGGATCGGCGGCCACGCTGCCGCCGGACATCCAGATGCCGCCGTCAGAACCGTTGGGCGTGGCGTTGAACACGGCCCGCAACGCCAGCGTCGCGGCGTCGTAGCCCAACACCCAGCCGTGGTAGGGACCGTTGTCACCGTGGGAGGCGAAGGCCAGGTAAACCCGGCCGCCGGTCAGCGTGAGGGCGGGGCGCTGGTGTTCGCGATGAACGTTGAAGTTGACGCGGCCGTTGACCGCCCCGTCCCCGGTGCCGGCGACGGACGGGCCGCTGGGGTAGGCGTAGGTCCAGGTGTTGGTGCCCGCGTCGAGCACGCTGGTGTTCTCGGCGATGAGCACGGGGCTGCCGCTGCGCTCGGTGCCGCTGGCGGTGTCAATGGCGTGCAGCCGAAAGTAGTAGTGCCCTACCCCGCTGACGATCAGGCGGCTCTTGGCGGCGACGTAGAGGTAGCGCTTGCCGTTGGCGTCGGGGGCGGCGTCAATGACGGGCGTGCCGGTGATGCCGATCTCGGGGTTAGTGTCCACGCTGCCGGTGACGTTCTCCCCGTTGCCCTGGGTGGCGGCGGGCACCGTGGTCTCGCCGCCGGCCGCGTTGATGAGGCTGAGTTTCCAGAGCTGCGCGCCGCTGACCGCGTCAATCGCATAGACGCTGTCGTGCTCCGTGGCGACGAAGGCGGCGCCGTGGGTCGTCCCCGCGTAGGCGCCGGCGGTAATGGCCACGTTGGGGACGTAGAGGGGCTGGGCGTAGAGCTGGCCGTCCACCGCCGCGGCGAAGATCTTGCCGAAGCTGTCGGCGTTGACCAACGCGGGCGTGAGCTTCTGCTCGTTGAGGTTCTGGCCGGTGCTGGCGAGGTCGTTGCGGTAGTTCAGAACGCTGACCTGCGCGCGGAGCGGACCTGGGGACGGCAGCCAGGGAAGGGCGGCGCAAAGCGCCACGAGCGGAAGGCGGCGGCACGAGCGTGGGGGAGTCATGATGAGGAGTATTGCCCAAACCCGGCCGAGGCTGCCGGAGGAAAGCCCAGCGCCGAGGCTGGCAGCAGGAAGCAAACCCCGCCAGGGGGAATCCAGCCGGCCGGAGGCTCGGAAGGTTTCTTCGGCAGCGCGCGGCACGTCGGTCGCTCCGATGGCGCGGAGGGGGGCACGCAGGGCAGGCGCGGCGCTCACACCTCGACCTTGAGCATCGCCGGCTGGTCGGTGACCTCGAACATCTCGCCCTTGGGCACGATGGTGATCTTGCCGAACGCCTGGAGCAGGTCGCGGTAGGCCTGGGCCACCGGCCGCTCGCGCCGTTCCAGGTCGTAGAGGCCGCAGGCGTTGACGCGGTCGTTCTTCTCCCCCAGGGCCGTGTCCCAGTCCACCTGGTCGGTGAGCGAATACCACGTAAACCCGAGCACGGGCACGCCCATCTTGCGGACGCGGAGGATGTTCATCCACTGCTTCCACAACCACGTCGGGGCGTGCTCGGGGTCGAAGTGGTTGGTTTCCGTGTGCATCGTCGGCTTGCGGTAGCGGTCGTAGTATTCCTTGGTGATCTGGAACCAGCCGAGCACGTCCTCGGCCTCGATGATCTTGCCGTCGGGCAGCTTGATGCGCTCGTTCTTGCCGTAGTAGTCGTTGCCCATGACCTGGTAGCCGGGCGGCTCACCCTTCAGGAACCAGTCGTATTCCTGGCGCGTCAGGCCGTTGTCGGCAGCATAGATGAACACATCGGCGTCCGGCGGGTGGGCGTAGAGCAAATCCAGCGAGAGCAGGCGCAGCTTGTTGTGGAGCGTGACCTCGGCCGAGGGCGACGCGCTCGCCTCATGGAGGTATTCGGCGGATTCGCTCTGGACGATGACGCAGTCGGGCCGG
>CAXTFX010000064.1:11071-13980 GCA_964243185.1 uncultured Chthoniobacterales bacterium | reverse complement strand
ACGTCCTCGGCCGGCAATCATTCGATAAAGTCCTCCACCGGCGGGCAGGAGCAGACCAGGTTGCGGTCGCCGTGGACGTTGTCAATGCGCCCGACGGCCGGCCAGAACTTCCACTCCCGCGTCCACGCCGCCGGGTAGGCCGCCAGCGAGCGCGGGTATTTCCGGGTCCACTCGTCCGCCGTGACGGCCGCGGCGGTGTGTGGGGCGCCCTTGAGCGGGTTGTCGGCCCGGTCGAACTCACCGGTTTCCACCCGCTTGATCTCGGAATGGATGGCGATCATCGCGTCGCAGAACCGGTCCAGCTCCGCCTTGCCCTCGCTTTCGGTGGGTTCCACCATCATCGTTCCGACCACGGGCCAGCTCATGGTCGGGGCGTGGTAGTTGTAGTCCATCAACCGCTTGGCGATGTCCTCCACCTCGACGCCGGCCGAGGTCTTGAACGGGCGCACGTCCAGGATGCACTCGTGGGCCACCAGGCCGTCGTTGCCCCGGTAGAGCACGGGGAAGTGCGGCTCCAACTGCTTGGCGATGTAGTTGGCGTTGAGGATGGCCAGCTTCGTCGCGGCGGCGAGGCCCTCGGGTCCCATCATGGCGACGTAGAGCCACGAGATGACCAGGATGGACGCCGAGCCGAGCGGGGCGGCGGAAACGGCGCCGGAGCCGGCCTCGCGCCCGTCGCCCGGCAGGAACGCCGCCAGGTGCGCGGCGACGCCGATGGGGCCGACGCCCGGACCGCCGCCACCGTGCGGGATGCAGAAGGTCTTGTGCAGGTTGAGGTGGCAGACGTCCGCCCCGAAGTCGCCGGGCCGGCACAGGCCGACCTGGGCGTTCATGTTGGCGCCGTCCATGTAAACCTGCCCGCCGCGCTCGTGGACGGTCCGGCAGATTTCCCGGATGGGCGCCTCGAATACCCCGTGCGTGGACGGGTAGGTGATCATCAACGCGGCGAGGTCGTCGCGGTGCTTGTCCGCCTGCGCGTGCAGGTCGGCCAGGTCAATGTTGCCCTCGCGGTCGCACTTCACGCCGACGACCTTGAGGCCGGCCATGACGGCGCTGGCCGGGTTGGTGCCGTGGGCGCTGGTTGGGATCAGGCAGACGTTGCGGTGCCCCTGCCCGCGCGACTGGTGATAGCGGTGGATGGCCAGCAGCCCGGCGTATTCCCCCTGGGAGCCGGCGTTCGGCTGGAGGGAAACGGCCGCGAAGCCGGTGATTTCCGCCAGCCAGGCTTCCAGCGTCCGGGCGAGTTCCGCGTAGCCGGCGGCCTGGTCGGCGGGGCAGAACGGGTGCATCTGACCGAACTCCGGCCACGACACGGGGAACATTTCCGCCGTGGCGTTGAGCTTCATCGTGCAGGACCCCAGCGGGATCATGGAATGGCACAGGGACAGGTCGCGCGACTCCAGCCGCCGCAGGTAGCGGAGCATCTCGGTTTCCGTGTGGTAACGGTTGAACACCGGGTGCGTCAGGAAGGGCGTCGTGCGCGCCCGCGGGTGCGGCGCGTCGGCCCTCCCGGCGTCCGCGTTCCCCGCGGGCTCCTCCAGCTCCACCTCCTCCCCGGCGAAGGCGCTCAGCAGGTCGGCCAGGTCGGCCACGGTCACAGTTTCATCCAGGGTCACGCCGACGGTTTTCCCGTCCAACCGACGCAGGTTGATGCCTTTGCCCACCGCCGCGGCGAGCGTTTGCGCCGCGTCGGGAACGCGCACGGTCAGCGTGTCGAAGAACTCCTCGGGACCCACCTTCAACCCGAGCGCCGCCAGCCCGGCGGCGAGGCTCACCGTCAGCGTGTGGACCCGACCGGCGATGCGTTTCAACCCCTCGGGGCCGTGATAGACGGCATACATCGAAGCCATGACGGCGAGAAGGACCTGGGCCGTGCAGATGTTGGAGGTCGCCTTGTCGCGGCGGATGTGTTGCTCACGGGTTTGCAGGCTCAGGCGGAAGGCGTTCTTCCCGTGGGAATCCTTGGAGACGCCGACGAGCCGGCCGGGCATCTGACGCTTGAACTCGTCTTTGACGGCGAAATACGCCGCGTGCGGCCCGCCGTAGCCGAGCGGCACCCCGAAGCGTTGGGTCGAGCCGACGGCCACGTCCGCGCCCCATTCGCCCGGCGGCTGGAGCAGGCACAGCGCCAGCGGGTCCGCCGCGGCGATGACCAGCGCGCCGGCGGCGTGCGCCGCCCGGGTGAACCCCGTGTAGTCGAAAATGGCGCCGTCGGTCGCCGGGTATTGCACCAGCGCGCCGAAGAACCCCGCGCCCCCGAGCCCCACCTCGCGGTGGTCGCCGACGACGACCTCGATCTTCAGCGGCTCGGCCCGGGTGCGGATGACGGCGATGGTCTGCGGGTGACAACCGCTGGAGACGAAGAACTTGCGGTGCTTCCCGTTCGCCCCCCGGACGCCGTAACACAGCGCCATCGCCTCCGCGGCGGCCGTCCCCTCGTCGAGCAGGGAGGCGTTGGCGACCGCCATGCCAGTCAGGTCGCAGACCATCGTCTGGAAGTTGAGGAGCGCCTCCAGCCGACCCTGGGCAAGCTCGGCCTGGTAGGGGGTGTAGGCCGTATACCAGCCGGGGTTTTCCAGCACGTTCCGCTGGATGACCGGCGGGGTGATCGTGCCGTGGTAACCCTGGCCGAGGTAGGAACGGCAGACCCGGTTCTTCGCCGCGATGCCGCGCAACTTGGCGAGGGCCTCGCTCTCCGAGAGCGTCGCCGGCAGCCGCAGGGGCCGGTTCAGGCGGATGTCCGCCGGGATCGCGGCGTCGGCCAGGGCGTCGAGGGAGGGGTAGCCGACGAGGTCCAGCATCTCGGCGACCTCCCCCGGGCCGCTGCCGAGGTGGCGGCGGGCGAAGGTGTCCAGCGGACGCAGCGGGGAGGAGACGGGCGCGGCAGGTTCAGCGGCGGAGGTGGAAAC
>CAXTFX010000064.1:0-11061 GCA_964243185.1 uncultured Chthoniobacterales bacterium | reverse complement strand
CGAAACAGGGTCGAGCAGGGTCTCAGTCGGCATCCCCGCAAGGTAGGGAATTCGGCCGGCCGTGCAAGGCGGGCGGGGGCGAAGTCGGCCCGTCCGCCCGCGCCGGGGAACGCGCCCCTGGGCGCGGGAAGTCGAGCGCCTGTTACCGACGGTAGTGTCTCCATTTGAAATTCGGCGGCGGGTAGGGCGGCTGATCCCTAAGCCGCCGGTGCGCGCGTCGTAGGCACCACGGCGGCGGGCCAGGGATAGCCCGCCCTACCCGCCGCCAAACAGAGACACCGCCTTACCGACCGCGCGCCCGGCGGCGGGGGCGAACGCCGGAAGCGGGCGGCGGCATCGTGCCGAAGAGGCACAGGAACAGCAGCAAACGAGCGGCCGGGGCCGCGGGAGGGTTAAGTTCGGGGAGCGGGCTCATCTTGGCAATCCCTTCCCCGAGCAAACGCTATGCCGCGATCTGCTGCCGGTAGCTGGCGGCGTCCAACAATTTCTCCCCCTCGATGGGGTTCGTCACCCGCAGACGGAACATCCAACCCTCGCCGTAAGGGTCCGAGTTGAGGAGCGCGGGGTTGGCGGCGAGCACCTCGTTGACTTCGACCACCTCCCCGCCCACGGGGGCATAGATGTCGCTGGCGGCCTTGACCGATTCGACGACGGCGATGGTTTCCCCAGCCGCCACGGTCTGCCCGAGGCGGGGCAGGTCCACATAGACCACGTCGGTCAGTTCCGCCTGCGCGTGGTCGGAGATGCCCACCTTGCCCGTGTCGGGCTGGAGCCATTCGTGCGTCGGGGCGAAGCGGAGGTCGTGGGGAACGGTGCTCATGGGGAAAGATGCTGGATGCTAGGTGGAAGCAAGATGCTGGATGCTAGATGCTGGATGCAGGATGTCCAGGGTCGCGGGACGGCGCCGTGCCTGAAACTCCGCCATCCTGCACCTTGCCTCCCGCATCATGCCACCGGCGCGTGTGCCGCCGGATTCGTGGCGGCCGGAGCGCGTTTGTAGAACGGCTTCTTTTCCACCACGGCCCCGAAGCGCCGGCCGCGGATATTGATCTCGACGGTTTCGCCCGGCCGGGCCAAGGCCGCAGGCAGGTAGGCCAGGCCGATGCCGGCGTTGTCCAGGCTCGGGGCAAGGCCGCCGCTGGTGGTTTCGCCGACGGGCTGGCCGTCCTTCACCACCGCGTAGTGGGAGCGCGGCGGGGGGCTTTTCTCCGTCATGCGGAACGCCGCCAAGCGTGCCGGGACGCCCTCCGCCTTCTGGCGTTGCAAGGCCGCCTGCCCGACGAACGCGGTCGCTTTGCCCAGGTCCACGAAGAAGCCCAACCCGGCTTCCAACGGCGTGCGGGTCGGGGACAAGTCACTGCCGTTGAGCGGGTAGCAAACTTCCAGGCGCAGGGAATCCCGCGCGCCCAGGCCGCAGGGCAGCAGCCCGAGGGGGGCCCCGGCGGCGAGCAGGCTTTCCAGGGTGGACTCCGCGACGGTGGCGGGGAAGAACAGCTCGAAGCCATCCTCGCCGGTGTAGCCCGTGCGGGAGACCATGAAGTGCTGCCCGTCACGCTCGCCGTGCGTCAGGTCGCCGTGCCGGGCCGGCAGGGGCACGTCGGGGCCGAAGAACGCGGCCAGGACCTCCGGGGAGCGCGGTCCCTGCACGGCCAGCGCGGCGGTTTTGTCGCTCACGTTCTCCAAATGGAACTCCCCTCCGCCGGGGGGCAGGTGCGCGTGGAGCCAGGCAAAATCCTCCTCGATCTTGGCCGCGTTGACGACCAGGGCGAAGACCTCGGGATACATTTCATAGACGATGAGGTCGTCAATGACCCCGCCCGCCTCGTTGAGCAGGAAGCCGTAGAGGCTGCGGCCCGCGGCGATTTTTCCCAGGTCGTTGGAGAACACCGTGTCCAGCCACGCCCGGCCGCCGGGACCGCGGACGAGGAGCTCGCCCATGTGGGAGATGTCGAAGACCCCGGCCGCCGTGCGCACCGCGCGGTGCTCGGCCAGGATGCCCGCGGGGTAATGGATGGGCATTTCCCACCCCCCGAACGGGGCCACCCGCGCCCCGAGCCGGCCGTGCGCGGGAAACAGGGGCGTGCGGCGGACGGCGGCGGGCGTGGGGGAGGGTTCGGACATGCGGGCAACTTAGGGCGGCGGCGCTCTCCGGCAAATCGGGTTGCGGGCCGCACGCAACCTCACCGCCGACCCTACTTCTTCACCACGCCGCACTCGATCATCGTGCGGCCGTAATAGGGGTTGGAAACCTTGGCGTTGGTTTGCAACCAATCCCCGTTCGGCGTCATCGGGCAGTGGATCACGACAAAGCCGGGCGTGCCGGCGGCGAGGCGGATGGCGGTCGCGCTCAACGGCTTGAACGCCTCGCGCGCGGCCTTGATCTCGGTGGTTTTGGCCACGCCGGCCGCGGGCGCGGCAAGTTCCTGGCCGGGGGCGGGCGTTTCCGGGCGGGCGGCGGCCTCGGCGAGTTGGGCGGCCCCGGCCTGAGCGTCGCGGAAGTTGTCCGCGGCCAGGGCGGCACGGATTTTCTCGTAACCGTCAAGCAACCCGCGGGTCTCCGCGGGCAGGCTGTCGGCGGCCGGCGCGGGGGCGGCCGGCAGGGAGCGCGCGGACCCGAGCAGCAGGACGGCGCCGAGGGACCCGAGCAGCGGCAGGAGGGAGGGTTTCATGCCGGGAACCTAGCACGGCGGGGCGGCGGGGTTGTCAACGGCATCCGCTCGCTTATTTTCACAAGCGGACGGCGTTGTCGTTTTCCGCCGTTCCCCCGCGATGCCGAAGATCGACATTCCCCGCAAGGTCGTTTACCGGTTGTCCCTCTACCAGCGCGGCCTCCAGCGGGTGCGCGACAACGGGATTGCCACGGTTTCCTCCGCCGCGTTGGCCAAGGCCGCCGGGGTCAAGCCGACGCAGCTACGCAAGGACCTCGGCTACCTCGGCCAGCTCGGCACCCGCGGGTTGGGTTACGCCGTCGAGGAACTCGCCCGCCGGCTCACCGAGGTGCTGGGCACGGCGCGGCTCCAGGGGGTCATCCTGGTCGGCGCGGGCAACCTCGGGGCGGCGCTGCTGGGGTATTACGACGGCTTCGCCAAGGAGGGGTTCGAGATCGTGGCCGCCTTTGACACGGCGCCCGGCACCCGGCGCGCCGGGGGCAGCCGCCGGCAGGTGCTCCCCGTGGGCGAGGCGGCCGAATACGTGCGTGCCCACGGCATCAAGATGGCCATCCTCGCGGTCCCCGGCCCGTCGGCGCAGGAGGTGACCAACCTGCTCGTGGCCGCCGGGGTGGGGGCGATCCTGAACTTCGCCCCGGTCGTTCTACAGGTGCCCGAGCACGTGGTGGTCAACACGGTGGACCTGGCCATCGAGCTGGAGAACCTGAGCTATTTCATCCGGTGAACCCGCCCGATGCCGGCCCCCCCGTGGCGGCCCCGGATTTCGACCTCGCCGCCACGCTGAACTGCGGCCAGGTCTTCCACTGGCAACCGGCCGGCGCCGGCTGGGCGGGAACCATCGGGGAGGTGCCGGTTTACCTGGAACAACGTGGGGAGACGCTCCGCGTCACCCCCCCCGACAGTTACCCGCTGGCGGCGAGTTACCTCGCGCTGGACCACCCGCTCGGGGAGATCGTAGCGACCTTTCCCGACGACCCGGCGATGCGCGCGGCGCGGGCTTCCTGCCGGGGCCTGCGCGTGATCCGCCAGCCGGCGTGGGAATGCCTAGCGACGTTCATCACCTCGGCGATGAAGGGCGTGCCGCACATCCGGTTGATGTCGCACACGTTGCGGCAGCGCTACGGCCGGCGGGCGGGGGCGCTGGCCGGGGTGCCCCTGTTCGCCTACCCGACCCTGGCGGTAGTGGCGGGGCTGGCGGAGGCGGACCTGCGTGCCGCGGGTCTGGGCTGGCGGGCGCCGCACCTGCTGGGGACGGCGCGGGCGGTGCGCGACGGGGCGGTGGACCTGGAGGGGTTGCGCTCGGCGCCGGACGCGGAGCTGCACCGGGCCTTGTGCGGGCTGCCGGGGGTCGGGCCGAAGGTGGCTAACTGCGTGGGCCTGTTCGCCTACGAACGGCTGGGGGCGTTCCCCATTGACGTGTGGATCGCGCGGGTGCTGCGGGAACGGTATTTCGCGGGGGAGGCCGGCGTGACCCTGGGGCGGCTGCGGGAGTTCGCGGCGGGGTATTTCGGGGCGTTCGGGGGATACGCGCAGCAATACCTCTTCCACCACGCCCGGAGCACGCGGGCGCGGGGGCGGGCGGTGCGGCGCGTGCGGCGGGAAAGCCCGTAGGCGAACGCTCACCCCGGCGGGGAGGCGTGAGGGTTTTCCCTTGGTTCTGGCGGGCTTTTGGCGGACAGGTCCCGCCTTTCCCGCTGCCGATGGCCGACGCCGCCCTCCCCGCCGACTTGTCCCCCGCCGCCCCGCCGCTAGACAAGCGCGCGGTGTTCCGCCGGCGGCTGGGGTCCTCGCTCGCCATGTGGGCGCTGCTGCTGGGGGTGGTCGCCTCGGGTCAAGAGGTTTGCTACTTCGCGCTCATCGCGGCGTTTGCCATGCTCGGGCTGTGGGAGTTCTACCGGATGCTGGACCACGCGCGGCTGCCGAACTTCAAGGGTTACGGCATGACCTGCGGGGCGGGGTTCCTGCTGGCGAGCTTCGCTTTTTACTACGCGCGGCCGGCGCGGCCGTTTGACTACGAGATCGCGGCGGTGCTGGCGTGTTTGTTCGGGGTGTTCGGCCGGCAGCTCTTCGTCCGCACCAAGGAGAACTCCCCGGTGGAGACGATGGCCTACACGCTCTTCGGGCTGCTGTATGTGCCGCTGCTGTTTAACTTTATCACCAAGATCATCTACGTGCCGCCGCACGTGCCGCACCATCCGGTCGGGCACATTTACGTGGCGTATCTGATCGCGGTGTCGAAGTTCTCCGACATGGGCGCGTATCTGACCGGCAGCGTCCTCGGCCGGCACAAGATGATCCCGCACATCTCCCCGGCGAAAACGTGGGAAGGCTTCGCCGGGGCGTTGGCGTTTTCGGCCGGGATCTCGCTCCTGCTGCGTTACCTGTTGCCGAACCAACTGGGGCTGATCTCGTGGTCCGCGGCGGTGTGGCTCGCGCTGGTGTTGAGCGTGGCCGCCGTCGTCGGCGACCTGGCGGAGAGCATCATCAAACGCTCCACGGGCGTGAAGGACAGCGGGCGCACGCTGCCGGGCATCGGGGGGCTGCTGGACCTGATTGACAGCCTGCTGTTCACCGCGCCCATCCTCTATTACTACCTGCGCGTGGTCGTGGAGCGCGGGAGCTGAACCCTTTCCCCATGAAACAACGCCGCGTCATCGTTCTCGGGGCCACGGGTTCCATCGGCCAGAGCGCCGCCAGGGTGGCGACCGACCTGCCCGACCGGATGCGGCTCGTCGGCCTGTCCGCGCACCGCTCCGCCGCGGCCCTGGCCGAGCAGGCGAACCGCTTCCGGCCGGAGGCGCTGTGCCTGGTCGAGGAGAACGGCCTGGCAGAACTGCGCGCCAAGCTGGCGCCGGGTTACACGCCGACGATCTTCGCGGGCGCGGCTGGCCTGGTGGAACTGGCGACGGCCGCGGACGCCGACCTCGTGCTCGTGGCCATCGTGGGCACGGGCGGTCTGCGGCCGGCGCTGGCGGCGATTGCCGCGGGGCGGGACCTCGCGGTCGCCTCCAAGGAAATCCTGGTCATGGCCGGCGAGGCGGTCACGTCCGCGGCGGCGCGGCGCGGCGTGCGCATCCTGCCCGTGGACTCCGAGCACAACGCCATCTTCCAATGTCTCGAAGGCCGCGACCCGGCCACCGTGCGCCGGCTGATCCTCACGGCTTCCGGCGGTCCGTTCCGCACCTGGCCGGCGGAGCGGCTGGCCGGGGTCACGCCCGCGCAGGCCCTCCGGCACCCGACGTGGACGATGGGGGCCAAGATCACCGTGGACTCGGCGACCCTGTTCAACAAGGGGTTGGAGATGATCGAGGCGCGCTGGCTCTTCGACGTGCCGATGCGGCAGGTGGAGGTCATCGTCCACCCGCAGAGCATCGTGCACTCGATGGTGGAGTTCGTGGACGGCTCCGTGCTGGCGCAGATGTCCCACTCGGACATGTGTTTTCCCATCCAATACGCCGTGACGTGGCCGGACCGGGTCCCGAACCGGCTGGAGCCCCTGGACTTCGCCAAGCTCCGGCAGCTCGACTTCGAGGCCCCGCGGCCGGACGCCTTCCCAGCGCTGGACCTGGCGCGTCAGGCCGGGGAAACGGGCGGCACGCTCCCGGCCGTGCTCAACGCGGCCAACGAGGTCGCCGTGGCGGCGTTCCTGGACGGTCGGCTGGCCTTCCCGCGCATCTGGGGCTTGGTCGGCGAGGTCATGGCGGCGCACCGGCCGATTGCGCGGCCGGGGTTGGGGGCTATCTTGGGGGCCGATGCGGAAGCCCGGCGCGCGGCGTCGGCGCTCGTCCCCGGAGCGGTGCCAGTGGATTGAACGCCCGCCGGGGGCCGGGGTCCGAAAAACGCTCTCCCTGCCCGCGCCGCTAACCCCCCCACATGGAATCCGTCCTTCACGCCCTGCGCTTTCTCCTCGTCGTCCTGGAAGTGCTCGTCCTCTTTAACCTCCTCGTCGCCGTTCACGAACTCGGTCACTTCCTCGCCGCCCGCTGGCGGGGGTTGGTCGTGGACAAGTTCCGCATCTGGTTCGGGAAACCCATCTGGAAAACCCACCGTGACGGGGTGGAATATTCCCTCGGGTGGATTCCCGCCGGCGGCTTCGTCGCCCTGCCGCAGATGGCACCGATGGATTCCATCGAGGGCAAGATCGAGGGCGCCCGGCCGAACCTGCCCCCGGCCTCGCCGCTCGACAAGATCATCGTGGCCTTCGCCGGGCCGTTGTTTTCCTTCGGGTTAGCGTGCGTGTTCGCCGTGGTCGTCTGGCTGGTGGGACGACCGGTGTCCGAGCAGGAAACCAACCTCACCATCGGCTACGTCGCCCCGGAATCACCGGCGGAAAAGGCCGGCCTCAAACCCGGCGACCGCATCGTGGAGGTGGACGGGCAGCGGCCCGAGCGTTTCGGGGGCATGTCCAAGAGCGTCGTCTGGTATATCACCCGCAGCGAGGAGGCGACCATCCCCTTCAAGGTGGTGCGCGACGGGCAAACCCTGGAGTTCCGCGCCACGCCGCAACTCCCCGACAAGTCGAGCTGGTGGCGCCGGGCGGAGACCCGCCACGTCGGCCTCAGCCCGGCCTTCACCCCGATGGTTGCCAAGGTGGCTCCGGGCAGCCCGGCGGAGCGGGCGGGACTGCGGACCAACGACCTGGTCAAGTTGCTCAACGGCGCCCCGTTGCTCCACACCCAACAGTTCTATGAGACGGAGCAAAGCCACTACGGCCAGCCGATGGAACTCGGCGTGGAGCGCGGCGGGCGCCCCGTCTCGTTGACCCTGCCGGGCGTGCCGTTCCAAATCTTCGGCGTGACCCCGGGCAGCCCCGCCGAGGAGGGCGGCATCCGGGCCGGGGACGTGCTCACGGCGGTCAACGGCCGGCCCGCGACGCGCTTCCTGGACCTGCGCGAGGCCACGCGCGAGAGCGGCGGGCAGCCCGTGGAGATGAGCCTGCAACGACCGGGCGAGGCGGCGCCGCGCACCGTGCGCGTGATCCCGCGCAAGCCCGAGGGGGAGGATCAGTTCTTCACCGGGCTGAACCTCGCCGCCCGCGACGGGAACACGGCCGACGGCATCACCTGGGACTCCTACGGCGTGGTGAAGCTGGACTACCCGACGCCCGGCGAGCAGGTCGCCGGCGGGGCCATGTCCATCGTCAACACCCTCGGGGCCATCCTTTCACCCCGGTCAGACATCAAGGTCCAGCACCTCGGCGGCCCGGTGATGATCCTGCGCGCCTACTACCTGCTCTTCGAGAGCCCGCGCGGCTGGCAGCTCGCGTTGTGGTTTTCGGTCGTGTTGAACATCAACCTGGCGCTGTTGAACCTGTTGCCGTTCCCCGTGCTCGACGGCGGCCACATCACCCTGGCCCTCCTGGAAACCGTCCGGGGCCGGACGCTGAACGTGCGCCTCCTGGAAGCCGTGCAGACGGGTTGCGCGATGTTGCTCATCGGCTACATGCTCTACATCACGTTCTTTGATGTCGGCGACCTGCTCGGAGGCGACGGCGGCCGGCAGTTGAAGTTCCGGCCCGCGTCAAACGGGGCAGCCAGCCCCTCGTCAACCCCGGGCGCCTCGCCCGGACCCTGACAGAATTTCCGCCAAACTTCTCCCGCTTTATGTCCAACCAGCAACTCATGGAAGTCGTTGACCGGAGCACGGAAGAAGAGCGTGTCTTCCTGCGTGCCTACTTGGACCACCTCAGCGAGGCCAACGATCCAGCTTACCGTGCCGAGATTGCCCGACGCATTGACCACGGCACGTATTACACGCTGGAGGAAGTCGAAGCGTTGCACCGCAAGCTGGAGGCGGAAGGTCGATGAACTTTCGTCTCGTCGTCGAGCAAGCGGCGTTGGATGTCTTACTCCACTTACGCAACCCGGAACGAACCGCGCTTCTAGGGTTTCTCCATCGGCTTTGCGCGGCACCCGACACCCGGGGCGAACTGCGTTTCCGAGATGAGACGATGCGTTGGGTGGAACAAAAAGTGAGCGGGCGGTTCCGGGTGGCTTACTGGCCCGACTACGCCGTGCGCGAACTGCGGGTTGTTGCCATCGCGCGCGTCCGTTGACGAGACACGGATTTTCGCCAGCCTGAGTTTGGACCTATGAACCCGCCCTCCGCTCCCGTCCCCTCCCTCGCCCACGCCCCGCGCCGACTGACGCGCGAGGTGATGATCGGCCCCGTCGGCGTCGGCGGGAATCACCCCATCCGCGTCCAGTCCATGCTGACGTGCGACACGATGGACACGGGGGAGTGCATCCGCCAGACCCTCGACCTGGTGGCCGTCGGTTGCGAGATCGTCCGTATCACGGCGCCGACGGTGAAGGACGCCCGCAACCTGGAACTCATCGTCGCCGGCCTGCGCGCCCGCGGGTGCGACGTGCCCATCGTGGCGGACATCCACTTCAAGCCGGACGCGGCCCTGGAGGCGGCGCGGTGGGTGGAGAAAGTCCGCATCAACCCGGGCAACTACGCGGATTCCAAGAAGTTCGCCGTCAAGGAATACTCGGACGCGCAATACGCCGAGGAACTCGCGCGCATCCGCGAGCGGTTCACCCCGTTGGTCGAGCTTTGCAAGGCGCGCGGGGTGGCCATGCGGATCGGCACCAACCACGGCTCGTTGTCCGACCGGATCATGAACCGCTACGGCGACACGCCGCTGGGCATGGTCGAGAGCGCCCTGGAATTCGCCCGCATCGCCCGCGCGCTGGACTACCACGACTTCGTGTTCTCCATGAAGTCGAGCAACCCCAAGGTGATGATCGGCGCCTACCGTCTGCTGGCCCGGCGCCTGGCCGAGGAGGGGCCGGACTGGAACTACCCGCTCCATCTCGGCGTCACGGAGGCCGGCGACGGCGAGGACGGGCGCATCAAGAGCGCCATCGGCATCGGCGCGCTGCTGGCCGACGGCATCGGCGACACCGTGCGCGTGTCGTTGACGGAGGACAGCGTCCACGAAATCCCGGTCGCGCGCCGGCTGGTGGAGTTGTTCGGGGCGTCGGCGGACGCGGGGTTCGAGATTTCGGATTACCCGTTGCCGGAGACCTACCAGCGGCGCGACGCGGCCAAGCTCGGGGTCCAAGGCCTCACGTTGGGCAACGGCGAAATCCCGCGCGTCGTCGTGCGGCAGGCGACGTTCGACAAGGTGGCGCACAAGCTGGCGGGACTGGGCGATTTCCAGCCGGAGATCGTGCTGGAAGGGGCCGGGGTGATCGAGGTGGACCCGCGGGACGAGGCGGCTATCCGCGAAATCAACGGCCGGCCGGAGCCGTGTCTGGTGACGGTGCGAGACGGCGTGGAGCTTTCGCCGATCTCCGCCTACCGCCTCCTGGCGCAACGGCTGGACCCGCGGCATTCGATTTCGTTGAAGGACACGTTCACCCCGTCCACGGACGCCCACGCCGACTTCCTGACGACTATGTTAACGGCCGCCGCCAACCTCGGCGCGCCGTTGTGCGAGGGCATCGGGGACGCCGTGCTCATCCAGGGCGAAGAGGCGCCGGGGCAGGGGTTGCGGTTGGCCTACAACATCCTCCAGGCGGCCGGCTCGCGGGTGTTCAAGACGGACTACGTCGCCTGCCCCTCCTGCGGGCGGACGCTGTTCAACCTCCAGAGCACCACGGCGAAAATCCGCGCCGCCACCGGGCACCTCAAGGGCGTCAAAATCGCCATCATGGGCTGCATCGTGAACGGCCCCGGCGAGATGGCCGACGCGGATTTCGGCTACGTCGGCGGCGCGCCCGCGAAGGTGAACCTTTACGTCGGCAAACAGCCCGTGCGTTTCAACATCCCCGAGGGTGAGGCGGTGGAACGGCTGACCGACCTCATCCGCGAGCACGGCAAGTGGATCGAAGCGCCGGCGGCGCTCCCCGCCGCCGCGGAGCCGGCGATGGCATAAACGCGGTTGCGGTCGGCCTCCGCCGGCACACCGCACGCGCCGACACGATTCAGGCTGGCAGCGCGTTCAGGCTGTTGGTCATCTTCTCCAGCAGCAGGTCAATGTCGGCCCCCGTGACCTCCAGGTTCGGGCGCAGGCGGATGGTGTGCGTGCCGGCCCCGAGCAGGAGGAGGTCCTCGCGTTGGAGGGCGTGGCGCTGGAAGGCTTGCTTGTCCTCCGCCCGCCGGAAGCTGAACCCCTGGTAGAGCCCGAGCCCGCGGACGTTGTAAACGGTGTCCGGGTGGGCGGCGACCATCGTGTCCAACCCGGTGATGAGGTGCGCGGTCTTGGCGGGGACCTGTTCGAGGAGGCCCTCTTCGCGCACGATCCGCATCTCCTGGCCGAAGCGCACCATGTCCGTCAGCGAACCGCCCCAGGTGGAGTCCAGCACGCCGATATCCTCCATCGGGCGGAGCATGTAGATGGCGCCGTTGCCCAGCTTCTTGGCCGTGGCGATGGCCGTGGGCG
>CAXTFX010000063.1:0-13984 GCA_964243185.1 uncultured Chthoniobacterales bacterium | reverse complement strand
GTTTCCAGCGCGTCGTCCGGCCCGGGGGTTGGCGGGCGGCCTTCGGCCAGGGCCTGGAAAAATGTCTCCAACTCCCGCCGGTAAGCCGCCTCGAAACGATCCGGGAAATTGTCGTGGTGGTCGCGGCGCACGCCGAAACCTCCCGCGTGCGTCAACGGCGTCCGCGCGCCGGCTTCCACGACCAGCTTGCCCGCGGCACCGGCGATTTCCGTGCGGATGTCGTAGCCCCAGGCGGACCGCCGGGAGGTTTCCACGACGCCGAGCGCGCCGTTGGCGAAACGGAGCGTCGTCACGGCCGTATCAATGTCGTCGGCCTGGGCGAACCGTTCGTCAATCAGCACGGCGCCCTGGGCGCAAACCACTTCCTCCACCTCGCCGACCAGGAAGCGCGCCAGGTCGAAGTCGTGCACGGCCATGTCCAGGAACAGGCCGCCGCTGGCGCGCAGGAACTCCAGCGGCGGCGGGTAGGTGTCCCGGCTCAGGGCGCGGAACGTTTCCAGCCGCCCCAGCTCGCCGGCCGCGATGCGCCGGCGCGCCTCCGCGTAACCGGGGTCGAACCGGCGCATGAACCCGAGCTGCACCGGCACGCCCGCCGCCCGCACCAGGTCGGCCACGCGGCGGCTCCCGCCGAAGTCCAGCGCGATGGGCTTCTCGCAGAACACCGCGCGCCGGGCGCTCACGGCGAGTTCGATCAGTTCGGCGTGCGTGGACGTGGGCGTGACGATGACCACCGCGTCCACCCCGGCGCCGCGGACCGCCGCGGCGATGTCCGTCGTCGCCCGCTCCGCCCGCGCCAGAATCCGGCCTCGCTCGGCGGCGACCGGGTCCGGGTCCGCGACGGTGACGACGCGCACGCCGGGAATCCCGAGCAGGTTCCCCAGGTGCGTCAACCCCATGCGCCCGGCCCCGAGCAGGGCAACCCCAAAGCCAGCGGATGGTTTGCTCATCTTCGCAACGGTTTAACGTGGGCCCGGAAGTTTTCGGACGGAATGGGGTGTCCTTCGGGTAGCCGGGCGAAGTTTCCTCTCGCGGGTAGTGCCCGATCTAACTGGCGGCGAGGGTCCCGCGGCTCATCCCTAAGCCGCCGCCGGGCAGCGCGCTGTCAGCGAAAAACGGCGGCGGGTCAAGGATAACCCGCCCTACCCTCGCCGCCAGTTGGATCGGGCCGCTACCTTTTCGCGCGGGGCCTTTACAAATCAGCCGGAATTTAACATCCTGCGTTCCCCCCCGATCCGTTCATTGCCTTGTCTAGGCCTCGTTGCCTGCCGCGGTCGTGGCGCGGTAGCCCTCCCGTATCCCCCGGGTTGGTTCCCCCAACGCCTCGGCCAAACGGCGCGGATGCTGGGACCACCAGACTCCGCTTCTTCCCCCGCCATCGGAATGTCTGACGCGATCTTTTCCTCCGCCGTCGCCGCCCCTCCTGCCGCCGCGCCGGCAAGCCCGGCGGCGTCGGGGCCGCCGGCGCTCGAGCTGCGGGGGATCAACAAGTCGTTCCCCGGGGTCAAGGCCCTGCGCGGGGTGACGTTCGACGTTCATTCCGGCGAGGTTCACGCGCTGCTGGGCGAGAACGGGGCGGGCAAGAGCACGCTGATCAAGGTCCTCTCCGGCGTCCACGCCCCGGACGAAGGCGAGATTTACCTCCGCGGCGAGCGCGTGCGGTTCGCGGACCCCGGCCAAGCGCAGGCCCGGGGCATCGCCACGATCTACCAGGAATTCAGCCTCTACCCGGAGTTGACGGTCGCGGAGAACATCTTCGCCGGGCACCCGCCGCGCTGGCTGGGAGGCCTGGCGCTGGACTGGCGGCGGACGGCGCGGGAAGCGGCCAAGCTGTTGGAAACCCTCGATGCCGGGGACATTGACGTGCGCGCCCGGGTCGGCTCCCTCTCGGTGGGCAACCGGCAGCGGGTGGAGATCGCCAAGGCGCTCTCCCGGCAGGCGCAGGTGCTCATCCTGGACGAACCGACCGCGGTGCTGACCCAGCACGACGCCGAGCGGCTGCTCGACGTGGTCCGCCGGCTGCGCGACCAGGGCGTGGCCATCATCTACATTTCCCACCGGCTGGACGAAATCTTCGCGTTGTCCAACCGCATCACCGTGCTCAGGGACGGCCAGTGGATCGCGACCCAGCTCACGAGCGAGACCAACGAGAACGCGCTCATCCGCCAGATGGTCGGCCGCGCGCTCCAGCAGGAACCCACGCTGGAGGAAGTGAGATCGGGGACGGCGACACCCGACGGCGGGACCGCCGAGAAGGCGGTCGTGCTCCGGGCGACCAAGCTGGCGTGCCGACCGCTCCTGCGGGAGGCCAGCCTGACGCTGCGCGCGGGCGAGATCGTCGGCCTGGCGGGCCTGATCGGCTCCGGGCGTTCGGAGTTGGCGCAGGCCATCTTCGGCAGCGCGCCGGCGGAGAGCGGGACGTTGGAGGTGAACGGCCGCGCCGTGAAGATTCGTCGCCCCGAGGAAGCCATCGCGCTGGGCATCGCCTACGTGCCGGAAGACCGCCAGCGCCAGGGACTCGTCACCGCGATGAGCGTCGGCCAGAACGTCGGCCTGACCCGGCTGCGCCAGCTCTGCCGCGGGGTGTTCCTGGACTTCGCGGCGGAGGACCGTCTGGCGGAGGGTTACGTCCAGCAACTCCGCATCAAAACGCCCAACGTCCAGGAAACCGCCCGCAACCTCTCCGGCGGCAACCAGCAGAAGGTCGTCCTGTCCAAATGGCTGGCCACGAAGCCCAAAATCCTGATCGTGGACGAGCCCACCCGCGGCATTGACGTCGGCGCCCGGGCGGAGATTCACCGCCTGATCGTTTCCCTGGCGCGGGACTCCGGGCTGGCGGTGCTGGTGATCTCCAGCGATTTACAGGAGGTCCTGCGCCTGAGCGACCGCGTGCTCGTGATGCACAACGGTCGGCTGGTGCGCGAGATCCCCCGGTCCCAGGCCACGCAGGAATCCGTCATGACGGCGGCCCTCGGCCAGGAGCAGGAGTCCCCGGCCAGCCAACCGGCGTTCGCCGCCTGAATCCCCCGCGTTTTTCCTTCCCCAATGCCTGCTGCCACCCTCCCCACGGAATCCCGCCCGCGCGGGCCGGCCAGCGGTTCGCCCGTCCCGCCGGCCCCGCGCCGGACACCGTCCGCCGGGGCGGCCCTGGTCGAGGCGCTCAACCGCCAGGAGACCGTGATGCTCCTGGCGATGGTCCTGGTGCTCGTCGGGGTCACGCTGGTGAACCCCGGGTTCATCGGCGCGGGCAACCTGGTGGACATCCTGTTCAAGTCCTCCTACGTCGGCGTGGCGGCCATCGGGATGGCGATGATCATCATCTGCGGGCACATTGACATCTCCATCGGGGCCATCGTCGGCGTGGCCGCGACCGTCGCCGGCCGGCTGGCGGTGTCGGGCTACCCGCTGCCCGTAGTGTTCGCGGCGACGATCCTGACGGGGGTGGTGCTCGGCACGATCAACGGCTGCGTGGTCGCCTTCCTGCGTATCCCGGCCATCGTGGCGACGCTGGCGATGGCCAGCCTGCTCAAAGGGACGCTGATCCTCGCCACCGGCGGCAAGTGGATCTACGGTCTGCCGCCGGACTTCGCCATCGCCCACCACCCGGTGCTGGGGGTGCCGCTGCCCATCCTGACGCTGACCGTGCTCGGCGTGGCGTTCTCCCTCTGGCTGCGCTACACCACCCGGGGCCGGGAAGTCTATGCCGTGGGCGGCAACGCGGAGGCGGCGCGGCTGGCGGGCGTCTCGGCCCGGGGGGTGACGGTGCGGGTGTTCGCGCTGAACGGCCTCTTGCTCGGGTTGGCCGCGGTGCTCTACGCGACGAACTTTTCCGCCATCCAGTCCAACGCGGTGCCCGGCCTGGAATTGAGCGTCATCACCGCGGCGGTCATCGGCGGCGTCTCCATCCTGGGCGGCACCGGCACGGCCGTGGGCGCCATCCTGGGCGCGGTGCTGTTGCAGATCATCGGCACGGCGTTGGTGTTCCTGCACATCCGCGCGGAGTGGTTCCTGACCGTCCAGGGCGCGCTGATTTTGCTGACCATCCTGCTGGACGTGTTCCGGCGTCGGCGCGCGGCCGGCAGCGGGGCGATTCCCTCCGGCGCGGGGGCGGGCAGCGCGCCGCTGCTGCGGGTCGGGCCGTTCGCGGTGCAGGAGGTCGTGCTCGCCGGGCTGCTGGTGACGGTCGTGACCGTGCTCTCGTTTACGTCGGACCGGTTCTTCACCTCTCCGAACCTGCTCAACCAGACCCGTTTCCTGACCGAGACGGCGCTGATCGCGGTGCCGATGACCTTTGTCATCATCACGGGCGGCATTGACCTGTCTGTCGGCTCCGTCCTGGCGTTCAGCGCCATCGTCTTCGGTTTCTCCTGGCAGAGCTTCGGCCTGCCGCTGCCGGTCGCCGCGCTGATCGGGCTGGCCGGGGGCGCGTTCGCGGGCTACCTCAACGGGCGCATGATCGTCAGCCTCGGCGTGCCCCCGCTGATCGTCACCCTGGCGACGCTGGCGATCTTCCGGGGCCTGGCGTTCGGCATCAGCCAGTCCCGTTCCGTCAACGGGTTCCCGGAGAGCTTCGGGTTCCTGGGCAGCGGGGAACTCGCCGGCCTGCCGGTCCAGTTCTACATCCTGGTCGCCGTCTGGATCGTCAGCGGGCTGGCGCTGGCGCGGACGCCCTTCGGCCGCACGCTCTACGCCATCGGCAACAACGAAACCGCCGCGCGCTTCGCCGGCCTGCGGGTCCGGCGTGTGAAGCTCCTGGCTTACACCCTCAGCGGCCTGTGCGCGGCGGTGGCGGGCATCATCTTCACCTCCCGGGTGACGACCACGCGGCCGGACGCCGGCACCGGCCTGGAGCTGGACGTCATCGCCGCGGTGGTCTTCGGCGGCACGAGCATCTTCGGGGGCCGGGGCACCATGCTCGGCACCGTGCTGGGCGTCGTGACCATCCAGTTGCTCAAGAACGGGCTCCAGCTTTCCGGCGTGCGCGGCGAGGGCACGGTGATCCTCATCGGCTCCGTCCTACTGCTGTCCATCGTCCTCAGCCAGTTCTTCGAGGGCCGCGCGTTCCGGCGCAGCCAGCGCCGCACGCGCGATTCCGTGGCGCCGGCACCGGCTCCCGTCACCGCCGAGTTGCCGCCGCAAAACAGTGCTTCCGTAACCCACACCCAACCATGACAACACACCCCTCCCCCCATCCCACCCCCCGTTCCCACCACCCCCGCCGTTTCCGGCTCGGCAGCCTCGCGCTCGGCCTGTTCAGCCTGACGGCGGCCGTCACCTTGACCGCGACCGCCGCCGACTACAACGGCGTGCAGCCAGCCAACCCCAAAGACCTCAAGGGCAAGAAGATCACCGTCACCGATGTGCCCAAGCTCATCGGCATCGGCTACTTCGACGCCACCGCCCGGGGCATCAAGGAAGCCGCGGACGAGATCACCAAGAAAGGGACCGGCTTCAGCGTGACCACGGACGGCCCGACCGAGGGCGACATCTCCAAGCAGGTGGAGTTCCTCGACAACGCCGCCAGCAGCGGCGTCAACGGCATCATGTTCGCCGCCAACGATCCCGTGGCGATCTCCCCCGTGCTGCGCAAGGCCCTCAAGGCCGGCGTCACCGTCGTCGGCTACGACGCGGACTCCCAGCCCGACGCCCGCACCTGGTTCGTGCAGATGGCAACCCCGGACGGCGTGGCCAAGGCCATCGTTGACAGCATGGTCAAAGAAGTCGGCAAGGAGGCCGACATCGCCATCGTGACCAGTTCGCTGACCGCCCCGGGCCAGAACGCCTGGATCGCCGAGATCAAGAAATACATCCCGGCCGCGGGTCTGAAGCTCAACATCGTCACCATCCTGCCCTCGGAGGAGGACCAACAGCTCGCCTTCAACAAGACGGGTGAGATCATCAAAGCCTACCCGAACGTGAAGGGCATCATCGGCCTCTCCAGCGTCGCCGGCCCCGGCGTGGCGGACGCGGTTTCCCGCGCGAACATGATCGGCAAGGTGGCCGTCGTCAGCCTCTCGACGCCGAACCAGATGAAGCCGTTCATCAAGTCTGGCTGCGTGAAGTCCAACGTGCTCTGGAACCCGGTGGACCTGGGCTACGCCGCCGGCTACGCCATGCGCGCCGCCGTGGACGGCACCCTGAAGCCGGGTGCGACGGAGTTCCCCGCCGGCCGTTTGGGCAACCTGAAGATCATCAACGGCAGCCAGATCCTGCTCGGCGCGCCGACGGTGTTCACGAAGGAGAACGTGGACAGCTTCAACTTCTGAACCCCGCCGCGGCGGCTCAACCGCTGGCTCCGACCGCGTCCTCAGACCGGCAACGGGGCCGGCGGTTTGGCACTCGGGTTCAGGGCGATGGGCTGACGACGCTCAATCGCCCGCCCCGCCGGAACCTGCGCTCCTCTCAGCGTCGTGGTGCGCGTCGGGTCAAGCTCAAGTGACCACCACGATTTGATCTGCCCG
Source organism: uncultured Chthoniobacterales bacterium (assembly GCA_964243185.1). Lineage (GTDB taxonomy): Bacteria > Verrucomicrobiota > Verrucomicrobiia > Chthoniobacterales > SZAS-18 > CAXTFX01. Next base: position 7,526 of record CAXTFX010000063.1, on the reverse strand, counting down.
GTCGCGGCCGGCCCGGATCAGCACGGCGTTGGGCTCGTCGGTCGTGGCGATCCAGCTCTGCGCCTCCGTCGGCGTCCGGCCGTGGCGCACGTGCCGCGCCAGCAGTCGTTCCTGTCGGATGCCTTCGTCACCTTCCACGAACCACACCTCATCGAGCAGGCCCCGCACCTCGGTCCACGGCCCCCCGAGCAGCAGGTAGTTACCCTCGGTGATGATGAGCCGGGCGGTGTCCGGCACCGCGATCGAGCCCGCGACGGCCTCCTCGATCTCGCGGTGGAACGCCGGGGCATACACCGTCTCACCCGGCGCGGGATGGCGCAGGCGGCGCAACAGGTTCACGTAGCCCGCGGCGTCGAACGTGTCGGGCGCGCCCTTGCGGTGGCTCCGCCCGAGGCGCGCCAACTCGGCGTTCGCGAGGTGAAAGCCGTCCATCGGCACCCCCACCGCCCCATCTCCCAGGCTCTCGGTCAACCGGGCGGCCAGGGTGGATTTGCCGGCGCCGGGGACCCCGACCAATCCCAGCACCCGCCGGCCCCCGAGACCGAGCAGCGCCCGGGCGCGGGCGATGGGATCCTGACACCGCGGCGTTGTTTTACCCTCCATCCCCTGAGATTATTATCGTCGTCAACTCCCTCGCCCCGAGCCCTGGAGGGTCAGCGATGAACCCCGGGCAATCGTCGCGCCGCTCTTCGAGCCGCCGCCCCAGCCGCAGACTTACCCGGCCACCGGCGCGTCCGGCGACGGCTGCAACCTCCCAAGGTTAGCTCGCCCGCAGCGTCCGTTAACCCCCCAAACCCAGGCTCGGCCCTGGCGCTTCCGGCCCGGGGCAAGTAACCTCTTGACCCGCATGGAACCTGGCCCTCCGACGATGCCCACCGCCGCCGGCCGCCGGGACGAGGACGATGACGACGTGCGGCGGCGGGTCGAGGCCCTGCGGCGCTACGGCATCCTGGACACGCCGGTCGAGCGGGACTTTGACGACCTTTGCCGGCTGGCCGGGCAGATTTGCGGCACGCCCATCGCGGTCATCAACTTCATTGACGCCGACCGCCAGTGGTTCAAGAGCGAGGTGGGCCTGGGTGTGCGCGAGTTGCCGTTGAACGATTCCCTCTGCCGGCACGCCATCCTGGAAGAGGACACCCTGGTCGTCCCGGACACGTTGGAAGATGACCGCTTCCGGTGCAACCCGCTCTGCGCGGACGGCCCCCGGCTGCGCTTCTACGCCGGGGCCGTCATCCGCACCCCGGCGGGCGTGGCGCTGGGCACGGTCTGCGTCCTGGACCACCAGCCGCGGAGCCTCGCGCCAGGGCAGTTGGAAGCCCTGCGAACCCTCGCCCGGCAGGTCATGGCCATGCTGGAGCTGCGCTTCCAGCAGCGCGAGGCCGCGCGGTCCGCCCAGCAGGTCCGCACGACCCTGGAAAGCATCACCTCCGCGTTCTTTTCCCTGGACGGGGAGTGGCGCTTTACCTACGTCAACGACGCCGCCGAGCGCCTGCTCGCCCGGCCGCGGACCGACCTGCTCGGCCGCAACGTCTGGGCGGAGTTCCCCGCGGCGGTCGGGTCCACGTTCGACCGTGAATACCACCGGGCGGTGAGCACGGGTCAGCCCGTGACCTTCGAGGAGTTCTTCGCGCCCCTGGACCGCTGGTTCGAGGTTCACGCCTATCCCTCGGCCGAAGGGTTATCCGTTTACTTTCACGACGTCAGCCAGCGGGTGCGCGCCGAGCAGGCCGCCCGGGGGGCGCGCGACGCGGCGGAGGCCGCCAACCGGGCCAAGGACGAGTTCCTGGCCACGTTGAGCCACGAGCTGCGAACGCCCCTCAATGCCATCCTGGGGTGGACGCAGATCCTGCGGCTGGACGGGCCGGAGGACGCGACGACTTGGAACGAGGGCCTGGACGTGGTCGAGCGCAACACCCGCTCCCAGGTCCAGCTCATCGAGGACATCCTGGACGTGAGCCGCATCGTCTCGGGCAAGCTGCGGCTGGACGTGCGCCCGGTCAGCCCGGACGCCGTGCTGCGCGCCGCGCTCGACGCCGTGCGCCCGGCCGCCGGCTCGCGCGCCATCCGCCTGGATTGCGTGCTCGACCCGCGCGCCGGCCCCATCACGGGCGACCCCGACCGCTTGCAGCAGGTGTTCTGGAACCTGTTGAGCAACGCCATCAAGTTCACCCCGCGGGCCGGCAAGGTGCAGGTGTCGTTGGCCCGGGTGAACTCCACCGTCGAGATCCAGGTCGCCGACAGCGGCCAGGGCATCGCCCCGGAGTTCCTGCCGCACGTCTTCGAGCGGTTCCAGCAGGCGGACTCCTCCAGCACCCGCACCCACAAGGGGCTCGGTCTCGGGCTGGCCATCGTGCGTCACCTGGTGGAGCTCCACGGCGGCAACGTGCGCGCCGCCAGCGCGGGCGTGGGTCAGGGCGCCACCTTCCGCGTGCAGTTGCCCGTGGCCCTCGCCCACCCCGCCCCCGACCCGCCGCGGCCGGGCGCGCGGCCCCGGGAGCATCCCACCGCGGAGGAACCGGGGCCCCGCGGCTCCCTGGCGCCGCTGCCCCGCACGTTGGCGGGGATCACCGTCGTCGCCGTGGACGACGACGCCGAAGCCCGGACCCTCCTGCAACGCATCCTGACCTACTGCGGGGCGGACGTGACGGCGGTGGGCACGGCCGAGGAGGCGCTCCGAGCCGTGGCAACCCTGCGGCCCGACGTGCTCCTGCGCGACGTCGAGATGCCGGGCGAGGACGGCTCCTCGCTCATCGCCAAGGTGCGCGCCCTCGGCGCCGACCGCGGCGGCGACACCCCGGCCGCGGCCCTGACCGCCTACGCCCGGGCCGAGGACCGCACCCGGGCGCTGCTGGCCGGCTTCCAGCTCCACGTGCCCAAGCCCGTCGAACCCCTGGAACTGGTGGCGGTGGTCGCCAACCTGGCCGCCCGCGCCGGGCGACCGACGCCGGGCGGATAGCGGCCAACGTTCTCCTAAATTGGGCCGTCGCCCGCGGGCGGGCGGGACCGTTCAGACCACCTCCCGGACCCACGCCGGCGGCGCGGCTAGGCGGGCGCCGGCCGCGCGGCCGAGGAGTTGCCCGCCCAGGGGTGAGCCGGGCGTGAGCACCGTCACGGGAACGCCGTCCACCACCACCTCCAGCCCGCCCGCGGCCGGGGCGAGGAAGAACCACGCGCTCTCGGCCGGGAACTCCACCCGGACCAGGGCCCCGGCGTCAATGGGCACGCCGGGACCGAACGGCCGCACGGCCCCCAGGGCCTCGACGGCGGACAGGGCCTCGGCCGCCTGCCGGGCCTGGCGCGCCTGCCCGTCGGCGAGGTAGTTCTCCTCCGTGGCCCGGGTGTCGTATTTGTCCTCGGCCCGGGTCTCGGGGTCCGCGCCGGCCGCCCGGGTCTGGCGGGAGCGGGCGTGAAACTCCTCGAACTGCGCGCGGAGGGCGGCGCAGACGGCGCGGAGGACGGCGGTTTTCTCCATGTGGGGGGAAGTTTTTAACGACGGAAGTCAGGGGCGGTGAACCGCAGCAGCCGGGCGGTGCCCCCGGGGATCGCCGCGGGTGGTTGGTGGCCGACCGGGCGGCCCCGCGCGAAGGTTTCCACCACCCGCACGCGCGTGGACCGGCCGAGGTAGGGGGATTGCGGGTGGCGGTAGCGGAGGCTCTCGGGCGGGATCGGCCGGGAGGTTTCGTCCACGGCGAGGAGCGTCACGTCGGCATCAAAGCCCGCCGCGAGCCGTCCTTTTCCCGCCAGCCCGAACCGCTGCGCCACCCGCCCGGCCGTCAGCCGGGCCACGAGCGAAACCGGCAGCCCGCGCTCGACGACGGCGGCCTCGAAGAACAGTGGCAGGGCGTGCTGGCAGCCGGCGATGCCGCCCCAGACCCGGAAGAAATCCGGGTCGGTCTTCAGGTCCGGCGGGGCGGGCGAGTGGTCCGACCCCACGGTGTCCACCCGCCCCTCGCCCAAGGCCCGCCAGAGCGCCTCCCGCTCCGCGGGCGGGCGCAGGGGCGGCGCGCACTTGGCCGGCGCGCCGAGGCGGAAAACGTCATCCGCCGTGAGCAGGAGGTAGTGCGGGCAGGTTTCCGCGGAAACGTCCGTCCCGCGTTCCTTAGCGTCGGCGATGAGGCCCAGCCCGGCGGCGGACGAAACGTGGACGACGTGCAGCGCGCAGCCCGTCTCCCGGGCAAGGTCGAGCGCGACGCCGATGGCCTCCAGTTCAGCCTCGACGGGGCGGGAAGCGAGGTAATCCGCGATGCCGCTCCCACCCGCTTCCTGGATCTCGCGGGCCAGGCGCGAGGTCAGCTCCTCGCTCTCGGCGTGAACGGCCACGAGCCGGCCCAGGACGGCGGCGCGCGCCATGCCCTCGCGCAGGGTGGCGGCGTCGGCGCGGGGGAAATCGTCCATCCCGCTGTCGGACATGAACGCCTTGAAGCCGATCACGCCCCGCGCGGCGAGTTCATCCAGGTGCCGCAGGTTCCGGGGCGTCAACCCGCCCCAGAGCGCGCCGTCGAGCCGGGAGCGCGCCACCAGCGCGGCGGCCTTGGCGTCGAAGCTCGCCGCGTCCAGCACCGGCGGGGAGCTGTTCAGCGGCATGTCGCAGAACGCCGTCCCCCCGCCCGCCGCCAGCGCGGCCGTGCCGGTGGCAAACCCCTCCCAGTCCGTGCGGCCGGGCTCGTTGAAATGCACGTGCGCGTCAATGAACCCGGGCAGGACGTGCCGGCCGCGGGCGTCCACGACCCGGTCCGCGGCGAGGTCCAGCGAGGGCGCGAGGGCGAGAATTTTCCCGTCGCGAACGGCGAGGTCGGCCACGCGGGAAGCGTCGGCATCCGTCACGGTGCCGCCGCGGAGGAGCAGGTTGCAGTGGGCGGGATCGGTGGGCATGGCGGTCAACTCCCCCGGTAGGTCGAATAGGCCCACGGCGAAACCAGCAGCGGGACGTGGTAAGCGGCGGCGGGGTCCGCGACGCTGAACCGCACGGGCACCACGTCCAGAAACGGCGGCGCGGCCGTGACCGACCCCAGGCGGCCGAAGTATTCGCCGACGTGGAACCGCAGCTCGTAGCCGCCCGCGCGCAGCTCCCCGCCGGCGAGCAGCGGCCCGTCCGTGCGCCCGTCGGCGTTGGTTTCCGCCGCCCGCAGGAGCACGGACGCCGCGTCGCCGCCGGGGGCGAGCCGCCAGAGCTCCACCCGGATTCCTGCCGCCGGCCGGCCGTGCGCGGTGTCCAGGACGTGCGTGGAGAGTTTTCCAGACATAAAAACGGCCGCTCCGGGTTGCACGACGCCGGCTAAGCGCAACGCGGCGATCTGCTCGATCTCCGCCAGCGCGTTGCCGGTTTCCTCCTCGACGCCGAGCGGCAGGCGGCGCTCGAAGGCCGCCAGCATCGCGTCTTTGTCGTTGAGCCGGGCGCAGATGACGAACGGGAACCCGAACCGCTCCCGGTAGCGGGCGTTCATCGCGGAGAACCGGGCCAGTTCCCCGGCGCTGAGCCGGTCCAACCCGGCGCTGGCCTGCTCGCCGGCGGAAGCGGCGGTCAGCGCGCCCGCGCGCGCCAGCCGGCCGGCGAGGTCGGGGTGGGCGCGGATGAGCGCGAGCTGCTCGTCCCGCGACGCCGCGCGCAGGGTGGCGACCAGCTCCCGCCAGAGCGCCTCGCGCGAGGCGAACGGGCGGCGCGCCCAGGTCCGCTCCGCGATCCACGGGCTGTGCTCGAACACCGGGCCGACCCGCGCGACGAACTCCCCGGCGGGCAGCGCGTTCAGTTCCGGCAACGTCGGAGGCATCGTTGGCGCGGAGTATTTCACCGTCCGCCGCGGTTGCAACCGGGGTCCGACGCGGGCATAACGGACTATGCATACGGGGTTGAACGGCCGGGGCGCCGCGACGGTGGCGGAACGGGTCCACGCGGAACCGGACTTGGACGCGGGTCACACGGTCTTTGACCTGACCCTGAACGGCGAAAACGTGCGCGTGGGGGGCCTTTCACCCAACGTCACGCTGCTCGACTGGCTGCGCGCCACCGGCCGCACCGGCGCCAAACAGGGCTGCGCCGAGGGCGACTGCGGCGCCTGCACCGTGGCCCTGGCCGAGCGCGACGCCGCCGGCCGGCCGACCTGGCGCGCCGTCAACTCCTGCATCGCCCTCCTGCCGATGGTCGCCGGGCGGGAGGTGCGCACGGTGGAAGGAGTTGGAAAGGTTGAAGGAGGAAGGATGCCGGAGGAAGGCAGAGAACCGGCAACGGGGTGCTCTGCTCGGGGGCCCGCCCTTCATCCCTGCCAGGGGGCGATGGTCGCGCACCACGGGTCCCAGTGCGGCTACTGCACGCCGGGGTTTGTCATGTCCATGTTCGAGGGCGGCGGGCGCGACGACTTGCGCGAACGCTGGCAGGTTGCCGACCAGCTCAGCGGGAACCTCTGCCGCTGCACCGGCTACCGGCCCATCGCGGACGCCGCCGCGGAGGTTTTCGCCGCCGGGGACGGTCCCTCCACGGCCCTACCCGTCGTGCCCGGGACGCCCGCGCTGGCCTACCACGCGCCGGGCGGCGAACGGTTCCTGCGGCCGTCCGACCTCGGGGAACTGCTCCGGCTCCGCGCCGCGAACCCCGACGCCCACCTCATCGCCGGGGCCACGGAACTCGGGCTGGAGGTCACGAAGAAATTCCACCGCTTCGGCACCCTGATCTCCGTCGAGGCCGTCGCGGAACTCCGGGAAATCTCCCGCAACGCGGACACCTGGACTTTCGGCGCCGCCGCCACGTTGACGGCCATCGAGGAGGCCCTGCGCGCCGCGGGCAGCGACGTTGCCGCCGCCGGCGGCCCGGAGGCCACGGTCATCCTGAAGATGCTCCGCGTATGGGGTTCCCGCCCCATCCGCAACCGCGCCACCCTCGGCGGCAACCTTGCCAACGCCTCGCCCATCGGCGACCTGGCCCCCGTCCTCCTCGCGCTCGACGCCCGGCTGCGCCTCGTCTCGGACGCGGCCGGCGAGCGCGAGCTGCCCCTGGCCGAGTTCTTCCTCGCCTACCGCCGGACCGCCCTCCGCCGGGACGAGATCCTGCGCGCCATCGTCGTCCCCACGCCGCCCGCGCCGGCGGGGGGTGCCCGCCGCCTCGTGGATTGTTTCAAGGTTTCCAGACGCCGCGAGATGGACATCTCCATCGTCGCCGCCGGCTTCCGCGTGGAGCTGGACGCCACCCACACCGTCACGGACGCCCGGCTGGCCTACGGCGGCGTCGCGGCGACCACCCTCCGCGCCCGGAAAACTGAGGCCGCTCTCCTCGGGCAACCCTGGACCCGCGCCACCCTGGACCAGGTTCTCCCCACGCTTGCCGGGGAGTTCTCCCCCATCTCCGACGTGCGCGGGTCCGCCGCCTACCGGCGCGGGCTCATCACGGCGTTGTTCGAAAAGTTCCTCGCCCTCGACGGCGCCCCGGAACCGGAAACGCTCCCCGACCGCGCGCCCATCACCCCGCCGGCGCAGCCGTTCCAACACCCCCGCCAGCACGAGAGCGCCGTCGGTCACGTCACCGGCCGCGCCCG